>JBEIFD010000027.1:0-13664 GCA_040382535.1 Merismopediaceae cyanobacterium | reverse complement strand
TTTATTAGCCTAACCGACAGTTGTGCAACGGGTTCTAGCATCATGCCCCAAAAGAAAAATCCTGATGTTCCCGAACTGATACGCGGTAAAGCAGGACGAGTCATTGGCCATCTTCAGGGAATGTTAGTTTTGATGAAGGGTTTACCCTTGGCCTATAACAAAGACCTCCAGGAAGACAAAGAAGCTCTCTTTGATGCGGTCAAAACGGTTAAAGTTTCCCTCGAAGCGATGACGGTTTTACTAGAAGAAGGGATTATTTTCCGTCAAGAAAGACTGGCAGAAGCGGTTTCTGAAGATTTTTCTAATGCCACCGATGTGGCAGATTATTTAGCCGCCAAGGGTGTGCCTTTCCGAGAAGCCTATAATCTAGTGGGAAAAGTCGTCAAAAGTAGCCTCGCAGTCGGTAAATTACTCAAGGATCTCAGCCTAGAAGAGTGGCAAGCCTTACATCCCGCCTTTGAAAGCGATATTTATGACGCGATCGCGCCTAGACAAGTGGTTGCCGCCCGTAATAGCTATGGTGGAACAGGATTTGAGCAAGTCCGACAGGCCCTCACATCGGCAAAAGCAGAAATTGGGCAATAGGGTAAATTTAATTGAAATTGACTGGATCAGTCCTAGAAAACGACTAAGAATTGGAAAGGAATAACTTCGCTGTAATGCCAAAAAGCGCACCAGCAACAATGACAATCAGTGACCAGAGTTGATTTTTCTGAGTTCCGCCCAATTCTCTGACTTGACCTTCTAGCCCCGTCAATTTGGTTTCGACGGTTGCCAATTTAATGTTAATTTGGTTGATTTCTTGAGTAATTTTATCCAACTTCTCATCCGTCTTTTCAAAACGAGCATCTAATTTATCAAAACGCTCATTTATTGTATTTAGGATTTCCCTTAAGTCAGTCTCAACGGTCACTGGGCTTGGCATGGCTCAAACATCCTCGTACTGAAAAAGTTGATCAATGCTATTCTAACCCATGCTCTGATGAAAAAAAAGCATTTATGAGATAACCTAAAATTATTCTTTTTTAAATGCTTTTTTATGCAACAAATTTGGCGATACCTCAAAACGTTTTTAAAAGTGGCTTTTCGTCACCCTGTCACGGGGGTCACAATTGTCCCTATTTTGCCCGATGGACGCATCGCTCTCATCCAACGACGAGACTCTGGACAATGGGGGTTGCCTGGGGGATTAGTCGATTACGGAGAAGATATTCCGACCACCGTGAGCAGGGAACTCACCGAGGAAACAGGGCTAAATTTAGTTAAAATCAGGCGTTTAGTGGGGGTTTATTCCCACCCCGATCGCGATCCGCGAATGCACTCCATTACTGTCTTAGTAGAAGCCGAAGTGACGGGAAATTTAGTCACAAAAGATCCCCTGGAAGTCTTGAATGTCAAAGCTTTTAGCTTAGAAGAATTACCCCTGGGCAATTTGAGCCATGACCATGATCGCCATGTCAATGATTTTTTACAAGGGTTAACGGTTATTGCCTAATTCTCGTTTTCGTCAATATAGACACAAAAACATAGACACAAACTTCTTCGGAATTAGATTTATTATCATGAATTTTCCCCAACTTATCCAAGCAATGCAGGGGGCAAATTTTTATCCCCATTCAGTACAAACTGAAATTCGAGTTATTCAGACCCATTGCTCCATTGTATTTTTAACTGGAAACTATGCCTATAAAATCAAAAAAAATGTTAATTTTGGCTTTTTAGATTACTCGACTCTGGAAAAGCGTCATTATTTTCTTCAACAAGAATTAGAGATGAATCATGCGATCGCGCCTGAGATTTATTTAGAAGTTCTACCGATTGGTCAAATTAATGATTCTTTGATTTTAGGAAGTCATGAAAATGTTGTAGAATATGTCCTTAAAATGGCTGAGTTTCCCCAGTCTGCTCTTTTAATTAGTTTGTTTGAAAGAGGGGAATTACAAGAATTCCATCTACGAGAATTGGGAGAAGTCGTTGCTAATTTTCACCAAAAAACTCATACAAATGATTATATTAAAAGTTTTGGTAAGGTTGAAATTATCAAAAAATCCATTGACAGTAATTACCAAGCAACCCAAAAATATATCGGCATAGTACAAACCTTAGAACAATATCAACAAACTCAACAATTTACCGATAATTTTTTAACCGAAAAACAAGCAATTTTTGAATCTCGTTGTTTAAACAATAAAATTCGGGAATGTCACGGCGATTTACATCTGAGGAATATTTGTTATTGGCATAATCAAATTCAACTCTTTGATCGCATTGAATTTAATGAACCTTTTCGCTTTGTCGATGTGATGTATGATATCGCTTTTACAGTGATGGATTTGGATGCCAAGGGCAAAAAGGATTTAGGCAATATTTTTCTCAATACTTATTTGGAAAAAACAGGAGATTGGGAAGGATTACAAGTATTGCCGTTTTATCTTTGTCGTCAAGCCTATGTGCGAGCGAAGGTGACTTCTTTGTTATTAGATGATCCGAATATTGCTGAATCTGAGAAAGAAAATGCGAAACAAATCGCGAAAAATTATTACCATTTAGCCTGGCAATACACCCAAATTTCTCCAGGAAAAATGATTGTCATGTCGGGGTTTTCGGGTTCGGGGAAAAGTACCGTCGCCAAATATCTTGCGCCGAAAATTAATGCCATTCATCTGCGCTCTGATGCGGTGCGAAAACATTTAGCGGGAATTCCCCTAGATCAAGCTGGAGATGATAACTTATATAGTCCAGAAATGAATGAAAAAACCTATCAATTTCTGTTAGAGTTAGGACTTTTATTAATCAGTCAAGGATTTTCAGTGATTCTCGATGCGAAATATGACCGTCATCACTGGCGATCGCCGATTTTAAATGCGGCTGAAAAAGGTGATTTTTCCTTAAAAATTTTGCATTGTCAGGCTTCAATGGACACTTTAAAAACTCGTTTGCAAACCAGGAAAGGTGATATTTCTGACGCAACCCCTGATTTACTCATTCAACAACAGGCCAATGCTGATATTTTTAATGAAATGGAAAAAAAATATGCGATCGCAGTAAATACCGAAGTAGAGAATTGGCAATTGGGTATTGACTCTTGGTTAAACTAGAAAAAATCCATAAATTAAATCTTGTTATAGTAGGCAATGCTACTAGCCGAATTCTTGCATGACAACTCAATTTTTAAATAATCGTTATCAAATTGTGGCAACTCTCGGTAGAGGGGGGTTTGGGGAAACCTTTTTGGCGACCGATACCCATATGCCTTCGGCTCGAAAGTGCGTGATTAAACTGCTCAAACCCCTCGTCGAAGATCCTGAAGTTCCCCAATGGCTCAAGGAACGATTTCAACGGGAAGCGGCAATTCTAGAAGACTTAGGCGAAAATCATCCCCAAATTCCCCGATTGTATGCTTATTTTACTGAAAAAAATAATTTTTATTTAGTACAGGAATGGGTTGAAGGCTTTACCCTGACTCAAAAACACGAACAACAGGGCAATTTTTCCTCGGAACAAATTCAGGAGTTACTGATTGGTTTACTCCCCATTTTGGCTTTTATCCATGAACGCCGCATTATTCACCGAGATATCAAACCCGATAACATTATTCTCCGTAATAGTGACGGCAAGCCTGTTTTGATTGATTTTGGCATTATCAAGGAAGCGATGGGAACGGTCGTCAATCCCGATGGTCGCAGTGCCTATTCCATTGCTTTGGGAACCCCTGGTTATATGTCCTCCGAACAGGCCGCAGGTCGTCCTGTGTATTCCAGTGATCTCTATAGTCTGGGATTAACGGCGATTTTTTTATTAACAGGTAAAACGCCCCAATATTTAGAGTCTGATCCTCGCACGGGGGAAATTCTCTGGCGCAAGGACGCTCCCCACGTTTCTGCTCAACTAGCCAATGTTTTAGACAAAAGTATTCATTTCCATCCCCGCGATCGCTTTACCTCGGCAGAAGAAATGTTAATGGCGTTGGTTAGTCGGTTGCCGAATAAGACTCATAGTAGTTTTCAGAGTAATACCGAAGCGACTGTAGCTGTTGGTTCCAATCCCAAACGGCGATCCAGTCGTCCCGTGACCAATCCCACCATTGAAATAGAAGAAGAGGAAGAAACCGAAGAAAAAGGAAATCCTTGGATCGCTTGGATTGTCATGCCCCTAATCTTTTTGGTGATTATTGTCAGTGGATTGGCAGTGGGCTTTTTAATGGCGACGAAAAAACGGATGCAACCACCGTCACCATCTCCTGTCGAAAGCGTTGAACCAACCCCACCAGAATCCTTCCCGACTCCCACTCCTTTAGTGATTCCCACCGTCAGACCCACACCCATTCCAACCCCGATTCCGACCCCTGTGCCGACCCCGATTCCCACGCCTGAAGTTTCTCCGAGTCCTGTTCCTGAAATGAACCCTGAAAAACCGATTCCTCCCTTAACCCCGATTCCCGATCCAACGCCTTCGGTCAAATCGACTCCTATTTTTGTGCCGACTCCTGCCCCTGAACCGAGTCCCGTCTCAACGCCGACTCCTGAGATTAAACCGCTTCCAGAAAATGTTCCACCCGCGCCACCAATTGAGGAAAAACCTGTTAATTAGCAGAAATATAGGCAAATTAAAACGATGATCGCTTTTCTGTTGTAAGTTGTGAGAGGCGATCGTTATACTGGAAAAATAAATCCAACCTAATTACACCGATTAACTGTAATGACGATCAAAGAATTGCTATTACAAGAAATTAATAGCACTCCCAACGAACGGCTAGAGTATTTACTTGACTTTTTACAATCATTAAAAATATCTCCCAATCAGACCCTAGCTACTTATCAAGAACTGATAGAACGCATTGATTACCTAGAAGCGATCGTCAGGATTCACAAAGGACTTGATGAATTTGATCGTGGTGAAGGAATTCGCGCCGAGCAAGCATTAGCCGAGTTAAAAAATAAATTTAATATTCCCTCTCGCCCATGAGTTATCAGCTTTTTATTCAACCTAATGCGTTTCAAGAAATCGAAATGTCCTACCGTTGGATGTCTGATAATATCAACTGTCAATTATGAACGAACTATCAGTTAAACCTCTTCAAGAATTTGTTAATTATTGCCATCAATATATTATAGCGGTATTCACATAAGTGAGGGGCAATAGAACCATTGTCTATCTTCACGAAAAGGCGAATCACAATAACAACAATGAGTGAACCAATTATGAATATCCCTCAACGAAATTTGATTATGTCTGACGTGATCGCGGAAATCTTACTACAGCTTGATCCATGACAAGCTATCAACGAATTATTTACAGGTGGAAATATATTGATAAAACTTTCTTATGATCTATAAGTGTTTATCCTCTCCTGATAGTCGATAGAATAGCGAGACTCCCTTATTTTTAGGATATGTTTTTTCCCAAACCCATCTTTTATCGACTCCAACAGTGGCTAGACGGATCTATTTTGTCGATCATGGATCGCTATCTCATGACTCAGTTGATCCCCCCTTTTCTTTTTAGTGTGGGATTAGTGGCAACCTTGGGAGTCGCGATCGCCTACTTATCCGATTTAGCCAACAAAATTGTCGATAAACATTTACCCCTACTTCAGGCCGCAGAAATTCTACTCTTAAAAGTGCCTGAATTTGTCGCCTATTCCTTGCCGATTGCCGTAATGTTATCGACCCTAATCACCTATGGTCGTTTGAGTAGTGATAGCGAATTGATTGCCATGCGGGGATGTGGAATTAGTCTTTATCGTATTATTGCTCCTGCCTTATTTCTCAGTATTGTTGTGACGGGACTAACTTTCTCTGTGACTGAATTTGTGGTTCCTGCCGCCAATTACCAAGCCACCTCTATTTTAGTGAATTCCATTCAAGAAGAACATCCTTTTTGGCAAAATAAAGACATATTTTATCCTGATTTTGAAGAAGTAATTTTACCTGATGGAAGTAAAGAAAGACGCTTAAAAAGCTTGGTTTATGCCGAAAATTTTGACGGCAAAAAAATGAAAGATTTGACCATTTTGAAATGGACAGGGAATAGCTTAGAGCAAATTGTTTTATCCGATAATGCTACTTGGAATAATGAATCACAAAAATGGGATTTTTTTAACGGTACAATCTATAAATTAGCGGCTGATGCTTCCCTCGGTAAATCTTCTTCCTTTAAACATGAAAAAATTGCCCTTCCCAAAGCCGCCTTTGATTTTGCTATGCAGGGCAGAGATCCCTACGAAATGAATGTGGGAGAAGCTAAACAATATATGACAATTCTGCGGTTAATTGGAGATACGAAAAAACTAACTTTTTTCTCGGTTAGAACAGAACAAAAAATTGCTTTTCCTTTTGTCTGTATTGTTTTTGGACTGGTAGGTTCCGCCCTGGGGTCTCGCCCCCACCAAGTCAGCCGTGCCACCAGTTTTGGTCTCAGTATTGCGATTATTTTTACCTATTACTTACTGGCTTTTATTATGGGAAGTTTGGGGATGATTGAAATTTTATCTCCTCTTATGGCCGCTTGGTTACCGAATATTATTGGAGTGGGAATTGGTGTTTATCTAATTTATGAGTTTAATCAATAATTCCCTCCTAACTACTGGTTTTAAAGTTTGTTTAGGGAAGTAACGACTTTGACTAAGCTTGCCGAAGTCTTGCACCGAAAAGTCACAATTTTAACGATTGAATCTGGATTAGTTTAAATTACAAAATAATTGAATTTTCGACCAAATTTCGGGTAACGCATCCCCTAAACCATGATCGCTATCGAGTTCGATTAATTCCACCCAGGATCGAGACTGGGCATACTTTTGGCTGGCGGTTAGGGGAATAACTTCGTCCTGTTGACCATGCAAAATCAGGGTCGGAATCGATCGCCTGAGAGCCTGATCTGCATAGTTTTGACTATCGAGGACAAACTGATAACTCAGGGGAAGCGATCGCTTTTCGGCGTAGTGATAAACCGAAAGAAAGCCAGATTCTTGCCAATTTTGGACAGTATCTGAGCCTAGTCGGGTTAAATAGTGGGAAAGAAAACCAAAAGCGGGGGCAAGGAGAACTAATCGCTCAATTTGAGGATATTTTTCCCCAAGCCAGGCGGCCGTTAATCCCCCCAAACTAGAGCCGATGAGGGTGACGGGGACATCTTTAAACTCCTGAGAAACTTGGTCAATTTGTCGCGTTAGGGTTAACTCTGAAAAATTATTTTGATTGAGATCTGGAACACTCAGGGAAATTTGTTTTTCTAAAAAGCGATCGCGGATGTATCGAGCCTTGGCAGAATAAGGGTTAGAGGCAAAACCATGAAGATAGATGTATTTCATGGATCAATGCCCAAGGCTTTAAGACGTTCTTCGAGTTGACGAACTTTTTCCAAGGCCGCTAACGTTTCCTGTTCTGACTCTTTTAATGCCTGTTCCGATTCCGAATGACTGCGTAATTTCTTACCCGTTTTGGGGTCATAAAAGCGCATTTCTCCCTTTTCTAAGCGCAATTCTAACTCCAAGACTTGGGAAAATATTTTTGTAGAATTATCTGTAACCTGACTCGGAATTGCTAAGTAATTTCCTTCTATCAAACGAAATCCTTGTAAAGCGGGTTTTAAATAATCCGAGGTAGGATCATACTGAAAATATTCTTTGGCTCCTAAATGGGCATAAAGTCCTTTTTTTGACCCTTGATCCTCATGAACCGTACTTTTTGAGGTAATTTCGAGGACAAAATCAGCAAATTTATCTCCCTCTTCCCAGGTTTTGTAGGAACGTCGCTGTTTTTTTTCAACTCCCATTACGACTAAAACATCAGGCGAAATAACGGATTTTGGATTGCCTTCTTCGTAATAGACAAAAATATTTCCCGAAACATAGACCTGAGAATTATTTTGAAAATAAATTCCTAACGATTCTACGCCATAGGTCAAATAATCTCGTGCCGCATCGCTCTCAGCCATTGGTAAACCGTCGCTGTCAGGATAATCAATATCAGAGGCAAGAAATGGAAAGGATGTAACCATCAAGGGGTTCCTCGGTTTCAATCTCCCCTTAAGGATAACATCGGGAAAGGGTGATAGTCGTATTAAAAAACGCGAATTCCCTGTCTATTACGAAAAAGCCAGGGAAACAAACGAATATTTTTTATGTTTTTAAGGATATTAAGTCACAAATACTAGAATTTGGACGGTCAGAAATTAATCTTTCAATCCAGTTCTATTATTCAATTATCCCAGGGATTAAGCTTACGCGACAGCATCAACAAAAGGCAATAGGGCAACGAGACGGGCGCGTTTAACCGCAGTGGTTAAATCATGTTGCTGTTTACAAGTTAAACCTGTGATGCGACGGGGAAGAATTTTGCCACGCTCGGTGATAAATTTTCTGAGCAGATCGGTATCTTTGTAGTCGATGGGCTGGGTCGGTGCGAGGGGGGAAAGGCGTTTACGGTAGTAGTTCATAACTTTTGACGAAAATTTCTGACAATTTTGTGAATTGAAATTATTTGATTTCTTTATGGATCGTGTGGGTGTTGCAGTGGGTACAGAACTTTTTCAATTCTAAACGAGCGGTGGTGTTACGGCGATTTTTGGTCGTGGTGTAACGGGAAACCCCTGGCGATCGCTTGCTGTTATTATTGCGACATTCGGTGCATTCCAGAGTAATAATAAGACGCGCACCTTTTCCTTTTTTGCTGGCCATAGTAATTTATTTAGGACAATCTTAATTTTAGACGCAACTTATAAGTATCTCATGGGCGATCGCGAATTGACAAGTCTTTTTTTGATAATCGCTCACTAGCTTTTATGGTTTAGGGAGCGGGCGGTTGTAGGGTTGTTTTAGAGACCATGCGGGTTTTCTTGCGGTCTGCTTCGGTTAACTCTTCCCCTGATTGTAAGCGAGTGGCATTAGTTTGAAGAACCGTTGCCCCATTTTGATCGCCTAATTGCAAAGCTGTTTTGGCCGCCGTTTGTAACATGCTTGCCGCTCCTGCGCGATCGCCTTGTTTGAGCTTGGTTTCGGCAATTTGGGTTTGACGATATTTGGCGAGGGTGAGAATCGCTTTTTGCACCTGATCGTTAGGCTGGGCCTGATAACTAGCTTGAGCGATCGCGGTAATGGGAATTTTTTCAGACAATAATCCTATGCCCGATTGGGACGGATCATCATAACGAACCTGGGCAAAACCAATCGTCTGTTCCCCTGGAGGTAATTGATTAATATAAAGATTCGCTAAAATCACCCGTGCCTGTTCGGTCATTAAATCGCCTAAGCGTAGGGCATAGCCCTTTCCTTCGGGTTGGGGCGTAAGTTCAATGGCTTCGGGTTCCACTTGGGCGGTGGGTTTGAGTTCGGCTAAACGCACTCCTGGACTAAATTCCAGTAATAAAGAGGCATTGGTTAATCCTACCGTTTGCATCCGACTAAAAAGTTGGCTAAAGATATTTAGAGCCTGATCGGGATTTTCGATATAGGATAATGACCCGTTGGCGGAATCGGCGATCGCTTCTAAAACATCCTGATTCCAGTGGGAACCAAATCCCAAACTATTCACCGTAATATTGTATTCCGAGGCAACCTGGGCAAGCTTGAGACATCTTTCATTATCTCCATGTTCATTTTCCCCATCAGTGAGCAAAAAAATCTGAGAAACGCGGTCTTCTTTGCCGAGGGCAGATTCTTTGATCCCTAATTTCAGACCTTCATCAATCGCCGTTCCCCCCGACGCTTCCAGTCTTTGGATCGTAGAGATAATTTGTTTTGGATTGGATACGGACTGATTAGCAATCAACGTCTGGGCTTTGTGGTTAAAGGCAACTACCGAGATTAGATCGGTCGGTTTCAGGGATTCCACTAGGGCAACCGCCGCTTCTTTGACCGTTGATAACGGACGGCCATTCATGGAACCACTCTGGTCTAGCACTAAACATAAATTGAGGGGCAAGGAAAAATCGAGGGAACCCGCGATCGCCGAAAGAGACAAACAGAGTTGACGCTGACTACTCGCTTGATTTGCGTCAAGATGGGCATCACTGAGAGCCACTTGTAAATTAACTTTCATTTTCTGAAAATACTTAAACAATAAATTTAGAATTAATCAAATTCTAACCTAACCAGACCAATGTATTGCAATTCTACCTAAAACCCTGGGTTATCGTCTATCAATTCCAATATTTAATCCTAAAACAATAGCAGTAACGCGACCCAGTTCCTCAAGAATTTCCTAGTCTTCGCTAAGCCTTTATAGAGCTACGCTGAAATCACTTCTTCAACCGCATTGCTCCCTGGGGATTACTAATGGAAATTTGAGCGTCTAGTTTGGTTACTGCTATTGTGAGTTAACGAGACAAGTAGGCACTTAATCAGGGTCTTCTCCTTTACTATCTTTACCTTGACCTCAGCAGATTCAACTACTAAGGAAGCCTTACAGCCTCATTTACTAAGATAACACTGCTATTAATTAATGGGAAGAAATTGCTATAAATTGCAAAAAAACTTTACATAATCGGTGCGAAATTTGTTTGTTTTTTCCAGGATAAATTTAAGTCGTATCTTGATAAAATGAAGGAACATGATGGGAGTTTTTTTTGTTTTTGCCTCCTTTTGATTCGATTTATTCTAGGTGTTGTCTCTTTATTTCCATAAATTCATGCTGATCAGCAAAAAAAGAAATCAGAATACTGACCCGATACGCTCCTACAAAAAAGGAATTACTGCTATTATTAGTTGCGCGATCGCATTCACAGAATTAACCCTTATTTCCCCTGTTATTGCCCAAATAAAGCAGGATTTACCCAAGCCCGTTACCCCAGAAAAAATCACTCAGCGATCGCTTTCTCGCAGATTAAAAGCCATTATCCGTCTCGCCCATACTAAATTGCCGCCACCGACAACAACGGGAACAGGTCGTTTAAGCCTTGAACCCCTACAGGATGGCATCGCTTGGACAATAGACATAAAAATTGGCGATCGCCTAGCAAAAGTGCTACTTGATACGGGAGCTTCTATTTCAATGGTTTCCCCCGATTTAACCCAAAGCTTGGGATTGAAAGGAAAAGAACTCCCCCCAGAGGAAATTCGCTATGCCGTCGCGGGGGATGGGTGCCAGAAAATGAACGCTTCTATTTATCAATTGCCTGTTATTACTTTAGGAACAGCAAAAGCGAGAGGATTACAGACCTTGCAATTATCCCAGGCGATTATTCCTGAGAATTTAGCGGGAATTTTGGGGATGGATCTGCTGAGTCATTTTAATTTTCAAATTGATCCAATTCGCAAAGAACTCCAACTCTCGCCGCCTTCAGAGCCACCAAAACGCGATCGCAATCAAGCAATCCCCTTAGTGATGCAAGACGGGGTTGCCCTGGTAAAAGTCAAAATTAATGGAGATTCGCCTTTCTTATTTTTGATAGATACAGGAGCCGAAAGTACCTTCATTTCGCCTGAAGTTGCAGCCAAGTTAAAGCTCTCTCCCAATTCAATGAAACCGATTCAAGTCCAAGGCTTTTGTGGATTGGAACCTGCTAGTTATACTGCATTATCGGAAGTACAAGTCGGCGATCGCGCATTAAAGAATATTGAATCAGTCGTGTTGCAAAATACGGCGGTTTTG
This sequence comes from Merismopediaceae cyanobacterium, assembly GCA_040382535.1. Lineage (GTDB taxonomy): Bacteria > Cyanobacteriota > Cyanobacteriia > Cyanobacteriales > Microcystaceae > Snowella. Next base: position 2,076 of record JBEIFD010000027.1, on the reverse strand, counting down.
GACTCTCTCAAAGTAGATGGAATTTTAGGGCAAAACTTTTTAAATAGCTTTCATCAGTTTTGGTATTTTGACCATTCTTTGGAGCAAATCAAGGCTTATTTAGTACTAACGCCTCTACGTTAAGATAAGGAACCTTTTATTAATTTCATAAGCTTTATTGAGAAATATATATTAAGTTCTTCAGGTAATTTTATCCATTTTTGACTTCTAATCTACGGGATTAATCTCTATTTTCCTTTCTTTCCCTTTTTTCTTCCTTTCGTTCTTTCTTCTCTTTCCAGTTTTTGTGCTTTGTAGAAGTATCTTCTGGAGAAAAAGCGTTCTTTTCCTGTCCCCGACTAGAACGATTACGATTAATAGTAGTTTGATAAATGGTTTGGTAAACTGTATTATTATCCCCCTCAATGGAAACGCCTTGACTAGCATTTTGTGTCGTATTAGGATCATTCGTTTGGGCAGATAGGGGATAGGCGATCGCTCCTAGAAATAGAGTAGTAACAACGCCGAAAATAGCTGAAGATTTATTGATTATCACATTAACCTCATCAATTATCAAATTTGTTAAATTAAAATATTAAGTTAAAATTAGTCCACTTCGATCACTAACATTTGATTAAGAAGACCATTTCCTCCCGTTTGCTGATGGATTTCTGTGTTCAATCCTTTGAGGTGAATACTAACCGTTGAATCGGGAGGAAAATATTTTCCCGTAATGATTAATTGATTACTTCCTAGCTTAAGTTGAGAGGATAAATCTAGGGTCTTTTCTGTTGTATTTAGTTGATTAATAGTTTTCCCATTAAGCGATATTTTACCTTGAAAATTGGTAATAGTAGAAGAGGGTAAAATACTCAATAAACAGGGAGTTTTTAATCCTTGTTTCTGTAAACTAATCGTGGACATTTGCATACTTTGAGCAACCGTTTGTAGTCCAGGGCGATCAATAGGATGAAAAAAAAGTAGCGTAACTACAAAAGCAAGGCTTCCGATAAAAGCATTAGACGAAAAAACACGGTTCATAATGATATCTCCTGAAACGGATTGAGATAGAACCCCAAAAAGTAAATAGTTTCAAAAATTCTTTTTTATGGATCAAAATAATAATCAGCAGAGTTACGAACATCGACCGTCGCCTCGGAACGAATCTTAACTGTCGAACCGCTAACCCCAGAGTGATTTCCCTTACCACCTCGTTGAATCTGTTCAACCTCACGATTTTGCTCTACGGAATTTGTACCGTCAATATTGCCCTGAACACTGCGGGTAATGGAGGAATTGCCTGTACAGTTGGGATCACTCTCCATTTTTACGTTGTTAGTTCGTCGAGTCTTTTGGTCTGATCCACTGATGTTGTATTGCACAGAAGCATCACCCTGCACGCACTGTGCGATCGCGGGAAAAGTGCCTAATACGGTCAAACTAAATAATCCTAAACCCACCCCAATAATAGATAATTTCATGGCTAAGTTTTCTCTGTTTTTTTGTAAATTACATTTTTTGAAAAAAGTTTTTAAGAGAAGAAAGTGAACATCCCACCTCATCTGAGTTATCTTATAAAAAGCTCTACCGAATTAAGGTGATACGACTTGATGCGATAGGGATTCTCTCTAAGACATCTTTATAAAAGTGAGATGTTCCCATTGATACCCTTTTTGTGTGATGTTTCTGTGATGGTCGTCCGATTAAACCGAAAAAACCAAGGAATCATTAGCGGTAAGAACGACTATTGTTGCGAACTTTAATTTTCTGAACATTCGTTTGCCGAGTTAGGTTCCCTTCTCCTTCTTATAAAGTATCTTGGTAAGCATCTTGGACATTCCCCAGATCACTTGGATCTTGACGAGATCCACGAGAAGACTGTATTTTTTGCTGATTTTTCTGATAACTAGTGTTCATATTTCCTTCTTGAGTTGTTACTTGTTGAACACTTTGTAGATTAGACCTGTCCGAAATATAATCTCAAGCCTAAAATGCTTACACCATAAGTAACTCAAGGAATACAATTCGTTTTTAATGTTTCATTCTTTTTCCTCAGAATTGAATTAGGAACGAAAACAAAAGGTTTCAGGCACTTGG
>JBEIFD010000026.1:0-13892 GCA_040382535.1 Merismopediaceae cyanobacterium | reverse complement strand
TTACATGATGGACAACCTGTATTGTTACCGTTTGTAAATTTCAAAAAAGCGGATTTAAGCAATGGTAAATTTAGAGCAGGTGTTTTTATTTGTGCTGATCTGGAAAATGCGAATTTAACTAACGCCGATTTAACACCAGATGTTTTTGATGCGACTCCAACTTGGGTTCAGGTTCTAGGTTTTATGACTGCACCGGGCTATGGACTTACTTCTTCTGTCGTTACTGGTGCTAACAAGAAAAGTTATCCTGTTTATTTATTTGCTGCAAATCTGAAAAATGCTAATTTGACCTCTGCTTTACTGAAAGAAGCAAATCTTAATCAAGCGGATCTCAATCAAGCAAATCTTACTGAAGCTAATTTGGTTACGACTATTTTTGTAAATAGTAATTTAGCTAATGCAAATCTAACAAATACAACTGCGAATAATACTAATTTTCAAGGTGCAACTTTGAGTCAAGCTGACCTAAGTAATGCTAACTTAAATGAAGCTTATTTAGTAAATTCAGATCTAAGTCAAGCGAATCTTAAGCAGACTCTTTTAACCAATATTAATATGACTGGAGCCAACTTAAAGGACGCAAAAATACAAAATACAAATCTGGATGGCTCGCGTTTTTGTAATACAACAATGGCGGATGGTTCTATTCGTGAGAGTCAATGCTCAGAAAAGTATCCCCAAATGGTTAATTCACGTCAAAAAATATGCTCTATTAAATCCTTTGCTCGTACCGAAGTTTTGGAAAATACTGTGTTGTCCCAAAAAGATAAGAAACTCCCAGAAACTAACCCAACAATACTCCCCAATTCCCCTGAATTTTATGAACTGCAAGCTCAAACCTATCAGTTAAACGAAGATTATAAAAATGCGATCGCCAGCTATGATCAATTAATTCAGTTAAAACCCGACTCTGCTCTGGCTTACAATGATAGAGGTTCTGCTTTTGCGGCTTTAGGAAATCCCCAATCAGCTATTCAAGATTACCGTCAGTCTCTCAAACTAGATCCTAAACTTTCTATTACATATCTAAATTTAGGTTATCTTTATTCTCGTTTGTTAGATAAAACTAAAGCAGAAAATAATTATCAACAAGTTCTTGATCTAGATCCTAAAATAGCAAGTAAAGCTTACAAAAGTATTTTAGAAGAAAGTAAATTAGATACTTCTTTCGCGATGGTAATGGTTCATTTAGATCGAGGTTATGCTAACTTAGGTTTAGACAAAAAAGATGAAGCTATTCAAGAATTTAATCAGGCGATCGCCCTTAAACCTGACTATGCTTATCTTTATCTGAGTCGTGGAATGGCTAAAATGAATAACGACAAATCCAGCGCATTGGAAGATTTTAATCAGGCGATTCGTCTTGCACCCAATTATTCCTATGCCTATGAACAACGTGGTCTGATTAAAAAAGAACAAGGTCAAAAAACTGAGGCAATTAAAGATTTACAAAAAGCGATAGAATTATATCGTCAAGGCAATAAAACTAACAAAGTTAATGAGTTAGAAATCGCGATCGCCAATCTAAATCTGGATTTATAAAAAGCAACCTCTTTCTAGTCTGCTGTAATTTAATGAAAAATATTTCTTCTATGAAGTTACTATGGCGCAAAATCTTCCAAATTCCCCAAACTTACCTACTTCTCGTCGGTATTATCTTAGGATTGAGTATCTTTCTGCATTTGGTAGGCATTCGACCATTCACTGTTATTCTCGGTGGATTCATTTCCTTAGCGATGTTGGTTTTTTGGATTAAACATTTACACTCAATTTTTAGTCAAAATAAGGCGAATCTCTTGGATCTAGACAACTTTTTGCAACAATTAAAGCCCATTGCCGCTAAACTTAGACAAAAAGCCCCTCCCCCTTGGAGCAAAGCAGAAACCTATGCCAAAGAAAGTCAGCAATTTTGTCAAACTATCGTCCAGCGAGAAAGCACCCTCACTCCCGAATTAATCGAAACCTTATACACCGTGCTTGATTTATCAAATCAGGTGGTAGAAGCAATTTTAGCCCTAGAAAAAGTTCAAACCCAGTCCTATCGCGCCTTTGCCCAAGAACATTTAAATACAAGCCTAGATCGACTCCAACAGACCCATAACCAACTCCAGCAATTGCAAGATCAAGTGTTACTTTCTTCCTTAGAAAATCCTGAAATTAGCAGCCGATTGCCCCTATATCTGCAAGAATTAATTAATGTTAATCGTTCAAGTTTAGAAAATATTATTCAAAAACCATCAGAAAATGGAGAGCAATTATGAACACTATGAAAAAGTCATTCCTCAGTTTTTGTTTTCTCGTCGGACTATGTTTTTCTTTGTTGTGGGCCTGTTCGGGAAATGTTTCCAACGTTAATTCCTTTGAACAAGCGACCCAGGTTTTACAAAATGATGTACTTCCTAAAATTTCTGTTACCAATAATGTCGTTTCCGATCAAGTTGCTCAAAATTATTCCGTTAAAAATATTGTAGATCCCTTACCGCCGATTGATAAATATCCACTTTATGGCGCATCTCCGACCAACGATCCCAATATTTCTTATATAGAAATTTTTACCTCTCCTGATAAAGGGAATGCCGAAAAAGAAGATGAACGCTGGTTAGTGGATGTAGCCGAAAAGTTTAATGCTCAAAATCTTAAAACTGAATCAGGCAAAAAAATTCAGGTCGGTATTAGGAATCTTCCTTCAGGAATTTCTCAACGCATGATTGCCGAAAAAGTGGCAAAACCAGCTGCCTATACACCTTCCAATCAGTTATGGATTGCCATGCTAAAAAGTGCAGGAGTTGAAACAAAAGAAATAACGCCTGAACTGGTTCCCAATCAACCAGGCATTTTGTTAAGTCAAAAAGCAAAACAGGATAATTTTGGATCAGGAGAAGTGACTTTTGATAAACTATTGGATGCCATTGTTGCAGGAAAAATAGCCGTTGGTTATACCAACCCTTACACCAGTTCCAGTGGATTAAATTTACTTTATACAATTTTTTGGCGGGCGGCGGGTCATCAGACGCATGGCAAACCTCTAACCGTTTCAGATTTAGAATCTCCCCAGGTAAATTCCCTCTTTAAGCAATTTCAAAAACAAGTCTTAGTGACGGGATTAACGACTTTAGAACTCAAAGATGTGGCCATGCGAAATCCTGAAAAATTACCCGCCTTTGTGACCGAAAATTTTAGTTATATTTCCCTCAAAAAATCTCCTGAATTTGCCCAATCAACCTTTATTCCCTTTGGATTGACTCACAATAGTCCTTTAGTCGCCTTCAAATGGACGACTCCCGAACAAGAGCAAGGCTTAGAAAAATTCGCTAAATTTGCCAAGTCTTCAGCGATGCAACAATTAGCTCCTCCTCTGGGAAAAGAAGTGACCGATTATTTACAGAAAAAACAAATTCCTCCTATTCCTAAAGGTGATGTTTTAACAACGGCTCAAACTTTTTGGAAACAACAAAAAGATGCGGGACAGACGGTTTATTTAATGACGGTGATTGATACCAGTGGTTCCATGGATGGTACGCCATTAAATGCCGTTAAAGAAGGATTGCGGATTGCCAGTGCGGAGATTAACGCAGGCAATTATGTGGGACTGGTTTCCTACGGCGATCAACCGATTGATTTGGTTCCACTCGCTCCCTTTGATCAAATGCAACATAAGCGTTTTTTAGCGGCTGTAGATGGTTTACAAGCTAATGGTTCAACGGCAATGTATGACGGTGTGATGGTCGGTCTGTCTAAATTAATGGAGCAAAAAAAAGCTAATCCCAATGGTAAATTTTATCTGTTACTTTTAACCGATGGACAAACTAATCGGGGTTTTAATTTCGATCAAATTAAGAATATTATTGAATATAGTGGTGTACGAGTTTATCCGATCGCCTACGGAGAGGTGAATCAAGACGAGTTAAATGCGATCGCGGCTCTGAGGGAATCAACAGTTAAAACAGGAAACCCTGAAAATGTTCGAGAATTATTAAAAGGATTATTTCAGGTTAATTTGTAAGAGTTTTAAGGAGAAAGTATTGATTATTTATATTTTCTCCTTTTCAATTAGGGAGTTTTTATGATAGGAAAATCACTCAATCGAACATTAATGACCATTATCGGAACAGGTTGGTTAGTATTTTTGATCTCAGGCTTAATTATTGTCAAAGTTTTTGCGGCTTCTGAAATCACGCTTTTAATTGACCGTAGTTATTGTCCCACTGCTCAATGGCAAAAAGTGGTGGAAACCTATCGAGATTTTTATACTCAAAATCAAGAAAAGAAAATTAAAATTACTTCGGTAGTTTTATTCAGTGATTTAGCGGAAGAAACTTTGACTCCTCTTCCCACTCCTGAAGAAATTAGTCAGATCAATACCTACGGAAAACCAAATCCTAATCGCCAAAAAGAGCTTCAAAATAAATTGAGTTCAGGAAAAATTCTGAGTTGTCAATAGTCAAACTTAATAGTCTGTAAATTTCTGTTTCTTTTGATTACACGGACAAATCAGGATTCGGTTTCTGGCCAAAGTAATTTTAAAGCCATGACCGCAAACCCGATCGCGGCGATCGCCTTGAGAATTTTAGTGGGTAAAAACTGGGCCATACTGCCACCCGCAATGACTCCGAGAAAACTTGCTAAAATCAGGGCGACAATGGAACCTAAGAGAACCGCACGGGGAGATTCGGAACTGCCCCCCAAGGCGATCGCGGCTAATTGACTTTTATCGCCAATTTCTGCGAGAAACACCGTAATAAAACTTAAACCAAAGAGTTGCCAATCCATTTTATTTCCCTCTGTAAAATCTAAACTAAATGAGCGTAATATTTCCAAAATCAGCTATTAATCACATCTCCTAAGAGTAAGCCTGTAATAAATAGTAATAAGATGGCGACGGCCAAATCGAGGGTTTTGGGTGATAATCTTCGGGCGATCCAATAACCGATGGAGACTCCGAGTAGGCTGGTGGCGATGAGGGCTAGGGCTGATCCTAAAAAGACGACCCAGGGCGATCGGGATTCGGCACTGATCAGCAGGGTACTGAGTTGGGTTTTATCCCCCATTTCTGCGAAAAATATGGTCAAAAAGGTTGAGGCGAAGATTGACCGAAAGTGATTAGGGGGCTTTTTGGTCACGGGTTCTAGGGGGTTAATCGATTGGATGGCTTGGGGTGAAACCACTGATTCGATTTGGGGGGGATGGAGGCTGGTCATAGAAATGGTGAAAAAGGGTTTTCATACTTTTTTCATTATTACTCAAAAGATTGAAAAAGCATAGATTTTAGCGATCGCAGTTTTTCGCAGAAGTCTGAATCTCTTTTGGAACTGGGCTAAGGCAAACAAATGGTTATTTTATGAGGGAGAAAAGTGATCGCGTTCTAAATTTTCAAGTGGCGATCGCGTTTAAATTAAGTTTCGTTCTCTAAGGGAGATCGCGTTCTAAGTCTTTAAGTTGCGATCGCGTTTTAATAAGCCTCGTTACCCAAGGGTGATCGCGGTTTTAAATTGAAATGATAAAGAGCTTAGGGGGATTTACGAGATTTTCCTGTCAAATTCTGGCGACAATGACCTATTAATAATTTTATTGATTTTATTGCTAATTTTTATTGTCTGAAGTTAAAGTTAGTAAGTGAGGTGAATGGTGATAGGTATGTTACGGATTTGGTTTTGGTTTATGATGAAGAAAGAACGAGGTTTTAAGAGGGTTATGGTTTACGGATAATTCGGTTTATGAATAATAACATTTCATTTTTTATGTAATAAAAAAAATATTTTGTTTTTTTCAATAAGCAAGAAATAAATCACAATAAATCAAGAAAATGAATATAACTCCCAGTCAACAATAATATTATTTTCATCTTTTACAATTAGCACTTCATCTTTACAAGTACTTCTATTTTTAAAGCTATTTAACAAATCTTGATATCCAGTTCTACTTATCTTGATAGGACGAGGGGAATTTTTGTTTTTAAAATATTTCCATTGATCTCCTTGACGACGAATTAATCGTATGGAAATATCTTCGGTTCTTATCTTTTTATCCCCTCGTAAATATGCCCTATCTTGTCTCGATATGAAATAGAGACTCTTTGTGATTAAGGTATCAAAGGAAAATGCAATAGAGGTAGCTTCGTTAACATAATTTAATAAATTATCATAAGGAGAATCTGTGTCTGCATCATGAGCCGCATTATGTCTTCTTGATGCTGCACTTTTAAAGCTATCTATTGGACGAGCTAGGGTTACCTCTGCTAAATTGGTAATTTCTCGAATGGCCTCCCATCCTCCATCAACTCCAAAAATAGTTAGCGACTGATTAATATCCTCATGGCCTAAATTGGATTGAATCCAACCCATAGAAAAAGGGGATAACTCATACGAGTATTCTTGCGTATTAGCAATTTTGCTACTCTCTTCTTGAACAAATAGAATTTGACGATTAATATCCATTTTCTGTTTATTCATTTTCTCGACTTCTGCTGATATACCTTTTAAAGCATTAATAGTAGAAGCTTTTTTTAATCTTTCAGGTAACTCATTAAAGGCAATTGGATTATTCCTAATTGTACCGATTTGGGAAAGAACTTCTATTGCCCTTTTTTTTAAAAAATCTTCCAAAATACTGTAACCAATGACGGCTAACCCATTTCTTAACATTCTAGCTCGTTCGTCATGTAGAGAATCAACAAGAGTATCAACCATTATCATAGTCTCTTGATTATCCAAAGACAAGGCATTTTTGAATGTTTTAATTCCATTAAGAAATTTATGACGTGCTGTTATATCCATAGAAGAAAAATAATAAATTTTAGAAAAAACTCTAAGCAAGAAACCTCATAAATACAAAATAAATTAAGGTTAGATATTTACACTCAATACCTTGCTTAAAATTTCATTCATCTTTTTAATTCTATATTCCACATTTTCTGGATTAGAAGTGAATTTTCTGATAGAATCCTCAAACTTATTATCTGTTTCATATTCTTTTGTAAATTCATCTCGGATTTGCTTACTCTTATTATCATCAATAATATTTTTATACTTAAGAAAAAGCGATACTGAAACCATCTGGAGATCATAAAAGCCTTGAACGACTAAATTGCGTACAGAATCGCCACTTGGTCTCATAAAAGCCTGCTTACCCCATATTTTAGAACAAAGACCAATACTTTCTTCAAAAATCTCTTTTAATTCTTGGCATTTTTGATCATCTGAATTTTGATTGTGTTGCATGAATTTATCCATTGCCACCTGAAAGTTTCCCCCAAAATTTTTCCATGTTTCTCTCAAAGTGAAAAATCTTAAGACATATTCAACATCAACCATTTCTCGGTAAAGTTTATTTTCTTTTTTCTTTTTTTCATCGATTTTTAGTTGCTGATGTAAAATCGAATTTTCAGATAAGCTAATAATGAGGTCATTTAGTGAACCTCGATAAAGAACATTCCTTAATTCTTGAGATAATAAAGTATCCCCACCTGTATTTAATCTTTTAAAAACTTCATATTTAAGACTTGGATCAGATTGTTTTAATAAGGTTGTAACTCTTAAATAAGGTCTAATCGTTAGTGTATTTTGCATTTCAGATGGAAGTTGATTAAATGTCAGCCCATCAAATTCTTCTGTGGAATTCTCTAAGCCAGATAGCTTCATTTCTTGCGACATAAATTCATAAATTGATGTAATTCTTTGTTTTCCATCAATGATTGAATACTTGCCATATTCATCTTCCGCAAGATAAATGGGAGGGACTGGAATATTTAGTAAGAAAGATTCAATTAAAGCAGATTTTTTTTGTTCATTCCATCTTTCACGGCGTTGATAAGGGGGAGCTATGTCTATTGCTCCAGATTTAACCATAGAAGAAATAGAACCCAGTGACAAATCAGAGGATTGAATGACTAACTGGTTTTGTGCCTTTAGAAATTTGTCTAAGATACTTTTGTTACTCATAATTATTTTTATGCAATGAGGCTCTAGTAAATGATTTACTTAATGTTGAGAATTTTAAGCTCTCATCAATGATAACAAGAAACCTAAAAACGATTGTAGCTATTATATGCAATTTTCATAAAAATGATCGCCGCTTTGCTCCCAAAATCTCCTTATCTAACAAATTGTGTCAGTGCGGCTGCCGATCTTGTAGATTGTATTAATGCAATATAACCCACCTTATTGTTAGTGTAATCGCCCTTTACCACCTCAACCTAAAAAATGTGATCTTGTTTTGGGATGAGGCGAACTAAAACGCGATCGCTGTATCCTTGCCAGAATTTTCAGGAGCAATCATCATTTTTGGACGATCCAGTTATAATAGAAGCAATCACAGTTCTTTTTTTACAATGAACATTAAAACCCAGCTATTAGAAGCAATTGAACAGGCTCCTGATTCAGTAATACAGGAAACATTCAACTTTTTATTATCAGCCCAATCTGATAATCTCCACTCTCAAGCCGCAGGCGAAGCAATTTTATCACTCCTCAATCAAACCCCCTTAAACCCCGAAGACTTAAAGAATTTACCTAACGATCTCGCCGCTCAACATGATCATTATCTTTACGGTATTCCAAAAAGTGATTAAAAATTGCCATGAAAACAATTTTTGCAGATACTTTTTATTGGGTTGCGTTGATTAATGATCGGGATAATTGGCATGAGCAAGTTGTAGTCAAAACTCGTGAGCTTAAACAAATTAAAATTATAACAACAGATGAAGTTTGTATCGAAGTTTTAAATAACTTATCGGGCTATGGCGAATCCGTTAGAAAACGAACTTGGCAACTTTTTCAAGGTTTACAAAATAATCCCAATATCCTTATTCTGCCGCAAACTCGTCAATCTTTTGAATCGGGATTAGAGTTATATAAAGTTCGTCCAGATAAAGGCTATAGTTTAACGGACTGTATTTCAATGCAGACAATGCGTGAAAGAAGTATAACGGAAATATTAACCCATGATAAGCATTTTGCACAAGAAGGTTTTATTCTTCTTTTTTAAGAGGACATTCCCATGACAGAACAAGAACAACTCACCCGAATCCTTACCCTAGTTGAATTAAGTAACTCGCGCCTGGATAAACTTGACCAAGATATTCGGGCAAACAATCAGAGAATAGAAGAAGAAACCAAACGTTGGGATGATCGCTTCTTCCAACTCGTCAAAGAACAAGGTCAGACAGATAGAACAATCATCATTGCCGCCGCTTCCGTCGTAGTCCTTAGTCCCGTATTAGGAGCCGTCACAGACCTTGCCAGTAAATTTTTATCCCGATAAAAAAATGCGATCGCAATCCCTATTCAAATTCATATTAACCAGTGGAGAAGCAACCCAAAACTTAGGCAAACAATTGGGAAAATCTCTCCCCCCAGGAACGATTTTATTACTCAAAGGAGACCTGGGCGCAGGAAAAACCACCTTAGTTCAAGGCATTGGCGAAGGATTGGGCATTACCGATGCCATTGTTAGCCCCACCTTTACCCTCATTAACGAATATCCCGAAGGTCGTATTCCCCTTTATCATCTGGATTTGTATCGCTTGGAACCCCCAGAAGTCCGATCGCTGTATCTAGAACAATATTGGGAAGGTCGGGAATTTCCCTTGGGAATCGTGGCGATCGAATGGCCAGAAAGATTGCCTTTTAAACCCGATCGCTATTTAGAAATTAATTTAAACCACAGAGAAGATCAAGGTCGTCAAATTACGTTGGAATGGCAGGGAGAACACCCGATCCCCCTCGAAAAAATCCTCGAAAATTTTATCTAAACCCAAAAATAATGGGGGACTCAACTATTGAAAAATCCCCCTAAATCGGCTCAACTTTATCGGCAATAACGGTTAATCTAAATCAAATTGACTACCGCGTTTGTATTGTAAATAAGCAGCAGTAAAAAGTCCCGCTAAAGTGACAGGAATTAAACCTAATACAATACCTAACAAGAGGGGTTCGATCACGGGCTATCTCCTTGATATGACTAATTACCTTTCTTTATCCTAATGCCATAGCTCCCCTTAATCCCATTCTTTTCCAGAATTTTTTAGGTTTTGCTTTTCGCAACTGCCTGGATATCCCAAATCGAAAAAAGCGTCCGAAAGCCCAATCCCTGTTCTTGATAAAAGGCCGCGCCCCCCTGTTCTCGATCAATCAACGAAAAAACTTCCTCTACAATATAACCTGCTCCCCGTAAACGTTCCACCGCCAACATCGCCGACTTGCCCGTTGTTACCACATCTTCTAACACCACCACCTTTGACCCCTCAGCCAGATCGGGGCCTTCAATATAGGCTTGGGTTCCGTGACCCTTGGCTTCCTTGCGAATAATGAAAGCAGGAAGCGGACGATTTTCGTAGGCAGATACCACACTCACCGCCGTCACAATCGGATCGGCTCCCAAGGTTAAACCCGCAACCGCATCCGTATCGGGGGATAGTTGGGCTAATACCAAACGACCGATCGCCAAAGCTCCATCTGCCCTGAGCGTCACCTTTTTTCCGTTGAGATAATAGGTACTGGGTTGCCCCGACGATAAGACAAAATCCCCCTCCTGATAGGCTAAGTCTGCAAAAAGTTTTAATAAATAATCGCGCAGATCGGTTAGATCCGCCGTCGCAATCTCAGAAATTGAGGGAAAATCAGTCTTCATAGGGAAATAACCGTGAGAATTAACTAAAAAAAATTAACGCAGAAAAGTCACATTAACTTAATTTTGATCGAATTTTGTCCCAATTGATCAGAATCTAGCTTAGAATTGGGCAGAAATATTCAATCAACGCATTTTTTAAGGCTTAATCTCTTGGCTCATCCTCCTTTAGCCATTACAATTGAGGTGAAGAGATAGGCGATCGCCGTCCTGTTGTGAGGATTCATTTAGGGGTAACTATTTATGAAAATTATGAAAAACGAAATTCTAACCTGGGGTCACTCTTTCGGACTAGGAATGATTTTAGCAGGGACTTTTTGGGGACTGGCTGCCACTGCTCAATCCCAATCGGTTGTTTCAAATGTCGGCAATATGGCTCCCCCTTCATCGGCGATCATTCCTAGCACTGCCACTACCTCTCCCGAACTAGCTCAGGATTACGCAAATTATCACAACGTCCTTAATCAAGTCACAAAAATCAGCCAATTTAGGGATGTTTCTCCCCAAAACTGGTCTTATGAAGCTTTAAAAAATTTAGTCGAAAACTACGGTTGCCTTGTGGGCTATCCCGATGGAACCTATCGCGGCGATCGCGCCCTGACCCGTTATGAATTTGCCGCAGGGTTGAATGCTTGTCTGGGTCAAATCGAAAAACGCATCCTAGAAGCTCGTGGTCAAGGTCTGGCTGTGCAGGGTGGAACCAATGCTTCCGTAATGACGGGAGTTCAGCCTGGTGAACCTCTAGTGACTGTTTTTAATCGCGCCTTTTATAATGACACAGGGCGTTTCTATGACATCACCGATCTGTCGGGTCAGGCAAACAAAATTTTTGGATGGCGGAGTTGGACGGGTTCCTATTTTGATAATCAAATTGCCAATGACGGCCAAACCTTTGAAGCGGTTTATGATGATGCCCTCCGTCAACAAACGGCAGGAAACCGAATCCGCACCAGAGATCTAGCGAATCCTTTCAGTAGCACCCTCCAGGATAATCCTTCCTATCTGCGACTAGGCAATCCCTCTAGTCAGTTTTAAAACATTCTAATGCTTGCTGGGCGATCGCATTCTTCTTTACGCTGGAGATTCACCCATCCCATCGCCCTGGGTTGACATTTGCCCCAACGCCCTAGACAATTTAAACTAATCCGTCCAAAAGACAATCTAGGACTAATTTTCTAGAGCATTTTCCTAATTTGGTTAATTTTTACCCCTAATTTTTTAAGATTTAGAATTTATCATCGTAATTCATGACTATCGCCGTTAATCGTTCAACGACTCAAACCGAAGATCCAGCCAATTCGGAGCCTACTCAGCAAACGACCTTTGATGTATTAGAAATTCAAGACTTGTTACCCCATCGCTATCCCTTTGCCCTAGTAGATCGGATTTTGGATTATGTTCCTGCCAAAAAAGCAGTGGGTCTCAAAAATGTCACGATTAACGAACCTTTTTTTCCAGGTCACATTCCCAAACGTCCCATCATGCCAGGGGTATTAATTGTTGAATCCATGGCCCAAGTGGGGGGAGTGGTATTGACTCTGCTCCCAGGCATGAAAGGAAAATTCTTTGCCTTTGCGGGTATTGATGGGGTGCGGTTCCGTCGTCCTGTTGTCCCTGGGGATCAATTAATTATGACCGTCGAATTAATTTCCTTAAAAATGAATCGAATCGCTAAAATGCGGGGTAAAGCAATGGTTGATGATCAACTAGTCTGTGAAGGTGAGATGCTGTTTTCTCTGATCGATTAATGATTGATCAAAATCCAGGCTCAAAAAAAAGGGTTGATAACCATCCGCGATCGCTCATCTCCAGTGATTGCCCAAGATTGACCCCCTCACTGTTACAATGCTTAGTGATTTAGCTGGGAACTTTTGCGGCCTCCTTCATAACTAAATAAATATTCTGTAAGTTATAAACTAACCTTAATGCTGACCTACCAACGCACGGGAGATGCTTCTTTGAAGACACTGATCCATCCAACAGCAGTTATTCATCCCCTCGCTAACCTCCATCCTACGGTTCAAATTGGCCCCTACGCGATTATTGGCGAAAATGTCAAAATTGGCGCGGATACTTCCATTGGGGCCCATGTTGTCATTGAAGGGCCAACGGAAATTGGGGTAGGAAATCGAATTTTTGCGGGGGCGATTATTGGGTCAGAACCCCAGGACTTGAAGTATAAAGGGGGAGAAAGTTGGGTAAAAATCGGCAATTATAATCAAATTCGGGAATACGTTACGATTAATCGGGCGACAGGAGAGAACGAAGTAACCCAATTAGGAGATCATAATTTATTGATGGCCTATGCTCACGTTGCCCATAATTGCATCATTGAGAATGAGGTAATTATTGCCAATTCAGTCGCCTTGGCGGGCCATATTCATATTGAATCTAAGGCTAGGATTAGCGGTGTGTTAGGGGTGCATCAATTTGTTCATATTGGCAGTTTGGCAATGGTCGGGGGCATGAGTCGCATTGAAAGAGATGTGCCGCCCTTTGCCATTGTGGAAGGGAATCCTGCTAGGGTGCGATCGCTGAATTTAATCGGTTTACAACGTTCAGGCTTGAGTGAGGAAGATTTGTCCCAACTCAAAAAAGCCTTTCGTCTAATTTATCGTTCCGAAATGTCCTTCACGGAAGCCTTAAAACAATTAGAGTTGGTTTCTGATAATTCCTTTGTCCAGCATTTTTATCGTTTTTTACACGATTCAACCAACCTGAAGCAAAGACGAGGCCCCATTCCAGGAAAATAGTCGATCGCCTAGTTGAGAATTGAGGGGGAAAAGTTTGCATTTACACTGAACTTTAACGCCCCTTTTTTTTTAGCTCAAACGCAGAATTAAAGCTTCTCTGGCTTGTTCTCGGTCATCAAAATGGATTTTTTCCGTTCCTAAAATTTGATAGTCTTCATGACCTTTGCCTGCGATTAAAACCCCATCTCCTGATTTGGCCTCTCGAATGGCATGACGAATGGCCGTTGCGCGATCGCCGATGACAATGGGTTCTACGGTCGCAGGAATTCCCGCCACCACATCCGCCAAGATCTGCTCAGGATCTTCGGTACGGGGATTATCAGAAGTCACGACGGCAATATCGGCCAACTCTGCTGCGATTTTACCCATCAATGGCCGTTTAGTGCGATCGCGATCGCCGCCACAACCAAAGACACAGATCATTTTGCCCTGAATAAAGGGCCGCGCTGCCTTGAGTAGATTTTCTAAACTATCAGGCGTGTGGGCATAATCCACAATCACACTAATATCCTGTTC
>JBEIFD010000025.1:0-14226 GCA_040382535.1 Merismopediaceae cyanobacterium | reverse complement strand
GTATTGTTCTCTAATTTTTAATACTTGCGAAAAGTTGCCCTAACTCAGAACTAACTTTCTTTTGTTTTTTGAGCATCTTGTCTTGCGGTCTTCCAGGCAGTCACAGCTCTATCAAAATTGAGTTTGACTTCTTGCCAACCCCACCAACTCCCCTCAATGTCTTCGTCCCAAGAGGTCGAAAAAACACCATAACTCAGTCCGAGAACGCCTAAACCAAAGAGGAGAAGACTGACTCCAAAAACGACATAATTGGGAATTTCTAACCAATCATGACTCACTATCCAATAAAAAGCCACGAAGGAAAACATGGCCGATGCGGTAGGAATTCCTGAAAAAATTGCCATGCGCTTCAACATTCGTTGACTCACTACTTCAGGGATAGAACCACTTTGGGGTTTTCGTTTTCCTCTGTAGGGTTTGGTCTTATCGGAGTTTTTAAAGGAAATTTTGCTCTCTACTTTAGGGGCAGGGGCAACTTTTTTAGGGGTAGGGACAACCTTGGCTGGCTTTTTGGATTTTTGTTTTCCTTCAAAAGGAAGAGGAGTCCGTTTTGGGGCTTCGCGATCGCGGGGGGATGGAGCAGGCATAGAAATACAGTAGGGGCAAAAATTAACGACGAATGCCTAAACGTTTGATTAGGGATTGATACCGTTCAGGTTCTCTGGACTTAATATAATCCAACAAACCTCTGCGTTGACTAATCATTTTTAGCAGTCCGCGACGGGAAGCATGGTCTTTCGGATTGGATTGTAGATGTCCCGTCAATTGGGAAATACGTTCGGTTAAAAGCGCGATTTGCAAGTCGGGGGAACCTGTATCGGTTTCATGGACTTGGTACTCACTCATTAATTCTTGTTTTCGGGTTTGGGTTAACGCCATAGGATGTTTTTGAATCGTTTCAATGCTGCAATCTCTAACTATACCATTTATTTTCTGTGATTCAAGCACTCTTTTTATCAATTCCTATTCTGAGGTCACTTGCCCGCCCCATCGGTCTTGGGGTAAGAAAACACGGTCTTTGGGTAAGGGCATCACAGATTCGGCGAGGAGAAATTCCCCTGCTTCGATCCAGCTTTTGAGTTCCTGGGCCACTTCTCGCGATCGCAACCTACTCGCCAGGGGAGCCACACGGACGGGTTTACCATCCAGGGTAATTTTGCCACTTTGAAGTTGGGCGTAGGTGACTAAACCAAAGGTGGGACGGACTCGACGCGGAATGGAAAAATCAATGACGGGAGCGACAATCTCTTCATCTCGGACGGCGCAATGTTCGATCACTTTTTCCGTCAGAACGGGCAAAGGAATTCCAACTCCCAACATTAAGGAGGTTCCATAATTTTTGAAATAACAACCGCGCACCCAACGGGAATTCATTTGTTTCGCGTCACCGATCAGGGCCAAGGTTGCGGCTGGGCCAATGGGAGTTTGATTGGGTAAACGTTTTTGTAGTGGAAAATGCTGGGTTCCTTCCCAAGCCACATAGCCCACGCCTCCCCCTAAAAAAATGCGACTACCGATACCAATCACTTCTAATTCGGGATCATTAAAAAGCGGAGAAATCGCACCAGGATTAGAAAAAACCGCGTTACCTAATTGGGGTTGCAATGGCCCTAGATAGGTATAAAGTTGGCGATCGCCGCCATTGACTCCCACAATAAAATTTTGATAGAGATTACGGGGATTATATAAATAAAACTGATTAATGGTTTTACTACTAATGGTCGTTTCCAAGGAAGCACGGGGATAGCAATCCGTCACTTGACCGATCGCCCGCAAAGAAACGGATTTTCCTGCAATTAAATCTTCAATCACATGGCCGCCGCCTCTTTCTACCTGGGCCATACTAGGGCGAAATTCCCCATCAAAAATATCTCCGCTACTGGTGTAGTCCATCATCGCCGTCGCGCCCAAACAGAGATCAACGGCTCCAAACGCAGAATAGGCAGGAATGCCATCGATCCAACATTGACGAATCTTAATCGGCGGATCGGTATGGCCCAAATTAATGATGGCTCCAGAAGATTCCATCGGTTCAAAGGTTCCCGTACAAACCACATCGACTTGTTTGAAAACCTTA
Source organism: Merismopediaceae cyanobacterium (assembly GCA_040382535.1). GTDB lineage: Bacteria > Cyanobacteriota > Cyanobacteriia > Cyanobacteriales > Microcystaceae > Snowella. Next base: position 12,149 of record JBEIFD010000025.1, on the reverse strand, counting down.
TTTACCCCGATCTCTAGAACCTTGGCTTTAACTTCTTCGGCTGTCCAAACAACCGCTTTTTTCAGACGAATCTTGTCATTAATTTCGGCAATTGTACGCATATCAACTGAAAAATATAATGGAAAAATATTGAATTAAAATATTGTTTTGGATCGTAAATTTATTGGGCGCAAGCATTGCGCCCCTACAGCAGAATCGTTTTTTTTTCGTAGGGGCGTATTGCGTACGCCCTCTCTTCAAAACTCTGTTCAAAACACAAAATAATCGCCATTAAATTAAGTTTGCTGTTCTAATTTCAAAACTGCCATAAAAGCCTCCTGGGGAACATCGACTGTGCCAATGGATTTCATGCGTTTTTTACCCTTAGCTTGCTTTTGTAATAACTTTTTCTTCCGAGAAATATCTCCCCCGTAACATTTAGCTAAAACATCTTTCCGTAAAGCGGGAATACTTTCACTGGCAATCACCTTAGAGCCGATCGCGGCTTGGATGGGAACCTTAAATTGATGGCGGGGAATGAGTTCTTTTAATTTTTCTACCAAGGCCCGACCGACATAATAGGCCTTATCCCGATGGACAATCATCGCTAAAGCATCGACTCCATCCCCATTGACCAAAATATCGAGTTTGACTAAGGCATTTTCCCGATAACCAATCAATTTATACTCCATACTGGCATAACCCCTGGAGCGAGATTTTAATTGATCAAAAAAGTCCGTTACCACTTCCGCCAAAGGTAATTCATAAATCAGAGCCGTCCGAGTTTTGGTGAAATAACGCATATCCACAAAAACACCACGACGACCTTGACAGAGTTCCATCAAGGTTCCCACATAGGTTTCAGGGGTAATCATTTCCACCTGAATATAAGGTTCTTCGAGTTTCAATCGTTCCTGAATGGGCGGTAATAAACTGGGATTATCGACTTCAATTACTTCCCCATCCATTCTGGTGACTCGATAAACCACCGAAGGAGCCGTCGTAATCAAATCCAGATTATATTCCCGTTCCAGGCGTTCCTGAACAATTTCCATGTGCAACAATCCCAAAAATCCACAACGAAAACCAAACCCCATTGCGCTGGAGGTTTCGGGTTCGTAGGAAAGGGCCGCATCATTGAGTTTTAATTTTTCTAAAGAATCCCGCAGGTCGGAATATTGATCGGCATCAATGGGAAATAGACCACAAAACACCATTGGATTAGCTTCGGTGTAACCAGGCAAGGCTTCGGCGGCGGGAGTATGAACCAAAGTAATCGTATCGCCCACCCGCGCATCGGCCACGGCTTTAATGGCGGCGGCAAAATAGCCCACTTCTCCTGCATGGAGTTCATCGACTTGGATTTGGGTTGGAGATAGGACTCCTAATTCATCAATGACATATTCTTTTCCTGATGCCATTAAACGGACTTTATCGCCTCTTTTAACCCGTCCATCCATCACCCGAAAATAAACCACTACCCCGCGATAGGCATCGTAATAACTATCAAAAATCAGGGCGCGTAATGGATCATTTATCGTGTCAGGAGGAGGGGGAACCAAATGAACAATAGATTCCAAAATCTCGTTAATACCAATACCCGCTTTCGCTGAAGCTTGAATAATTTGACTACAATCTAAGCCTACGACTTCTTCAATTTCTGCCGCAATTTTTTCAGGTTCGGCACTGGGTCAATCAATTTTATTTAAAACAGGAATAATTTCTAAATTATTATCTAAAGCCAAATAAACATTGGCCAAGGTCTGGGCTTCTACGCCCTGGGTCGCATCTACCACTAACAAGGCTCCCTCACAGGCGGCCAGCGATCGCGACACTTCGTAAGAAAAATCCACGTGACCAGGGGTATCAATCAGGTTTAAAACATAATCCTGACCGTCCTTAGCTTTGTAATTCATGCGAGCGGCTTGCAATTTGATCGTAATGCCCCGTTCCCGCTCCAAATCCATGTTATCGAGAAATTGCTCTTTCATTTCCCGTTGCTGGACGGTTCCCGTAATCTGTAACATGCGATCGGCGAGGGTCGATTTTCCGTGATCGATGTGGGCAATGATGGAAAAATTACGAATGTGAGAGACAGGAACGTCGGTCATACGGTTTCAGCACGAGGAAAATAAATCTTTTTCTATTGTAATCGGTTCTGTTGCTTGCTGACAAAAGTTGAGAAGTTTCTAGTTGTGAATCGAGTGTTTCTGTTTACTCTGATATTTTTATTTTGAAATGACTAAAATGGCTATTTTTTTATGCAAAGCAATGTTGAAGAACTCTTTTTGGGGGATTAAAATTCACTAAAAATTGAACAAAAAATGTTGATTTTTTAAAAAGACACGGGCGCAATTTCTTCCTGGCATTCCTGAAATAGATCCCCCTGGATGAGTTCCCGCTCCTGTTAAGTATAAATTTTTAATGGGAGTTTGGTAATTGGCAATTTCGGGCAACGGTCGTAAAAAAATCATCTGATCGAGGGTCATATCCAGATGATAATAATTCCCTTTATAGGCTCCCAATCTTTCGCCTAATTCTGCGGGACTTTCTACCCGACGGGCAATTATCGATTGTTTAATATTGGGGGCGTAATCTGCTAATTTGTCGATCACGCGATCGGCTACCTTATTTTTCAAATCATCCGTCCAACCTGTCCCGTTTAACCCCGTCCCTTCGGCTCCCGCAATTTGATAGGGCGCGAAAAATTCAATCCACAGGGTATGTTTCCCTGACGGAGCCATTGATGGATCGAGCATGGTTGGCACATCTAGATATAAAGAGGGATTACTATCGGGAATTTGTCCCATCATGGGCAAGGCATGGGCCTGTTCCACGTGGAGCATGGAGTCCGCAATCAAAATTGTTCCCATTGAATATTCTTCGCGATCGCCATGATATTCAAAGCGGGGAAGTTCCGAGAGGGCGCAATCAATTTTCAGAATAGTTTCATTATTATTGACAATACGGCGATCAACCCGTTCTCGTAATTGGGGATCGGCTTCATCGATCACGCCTGGCTCAATTAATTGGAGAAATAACCGCCTAGCATCGAGATTAGAAATAACGCCTTTGCGAGCATGATAAATTGTGCCATTCTGGACTTCAACGCCTACTGCCACGCCCTTTTCCACTAGAACTCGTTTAACCGTTTGATCGGTGAGGCATTTTCCGCCTTTTGCTAAAACTAATTTTAATAAAGCTTGGGTTAAGGCTCCTGTTCCCCCTTTCGGACGAGCGACTCCTGGATTATGACGCATGGCCATCATCATCATTCCCGAAGTAATTCCTTTCTGGGAAGGAGGTGCGCCAATTTCTGCGGCGAGTCGAGCCAAAGGAGCCTTCACAACTTCCGTGTCAAACCATTCATTTAAAATATCTTCAGGGGAAGTAATCATTGTGCGAATGAAATCCATCGCCTTTTTCGGACTTCCTGCGACCTTGAAGACTTTTTGCAGACTTTTTAAATCGTAGGCTCGAATAATTTCTAATAAAGCCTGGGGGGGAATATTAAAAATCGGGCAGATCGCTCCCATTAAATCTGTCCAATACTGGATAAATTCTCGATACTTTTGGGCATCACGGCGACTATAGCGGGCAATTTCGGCACAGGTTTTGTCTAGATCACGGTGAGCGAGAAAATATTTCCCATCAGGCTGGGGACAAAAAACAGTCGGATCAAAAAAAAGATATTCTAGTCCATATTTTTCCAGTTCTAATTCCTGAATGACGGGGCCTAAGAAAATAAATTCGTGATCAATCGCGCAGAGATTAAACTTAAAACCAGGCGCATCATCGGGAATCGCTTCTTCTGTGGTGGCGGCTCCCCCAGGAACGGGACGTTTTTCCAATAACAAGACGCTATAGCCTGCTTTTAGCAGATAGGCCGCACAAACCAAACCATTGTGGCCTGCTCCAATGATAATGGCATCATAGGTTTCCATTAAAGTCATATTCGGGGTTTAGGGTGGGATCAAAAATATTCATACCTAAGTAGTTTACAACTGTTATTTCGCGCCAAACTGCAAGAGATTAAACCCCAGAAGATTACAATTCTTATGCTAAATCTGGATTTAGTCGTTATATAATTAATCATAATCTATTTATGTTATTTATAGGTAATGCGATCGCTTACTCTTTGAGTCTTCATATAATTATTAATATTATTTGACAAATATCTAATCTATTGATATCGGCTCTCATTGAGTAAGGGAATTGATATCATTATTGTATGGCTAGTTGTGTCGTTAAACTATTGTTAAATTGATCTATGGCTACTAATATTATTGTGATCGAACCATCGGGAATTTTGGACGGAACTAAGGCGGCAAAGTTTTGCCAAGAGATTGATCAACTGGTAATGAATCGGGTTGATATTATTGTAGTTGATTTTAAAAACGTAACATTTATGGATAGTTCGGGTTTAGGGGCTTTAGTGCAATCTCTTAAAATGACTCGTGAAGTAAATGTTAAATTACTACTCTGTTCCTTTAATGATCAGATCAAAATGTTATTTGAATTGACGGGCATGGATCGAGTTTTTGAAATTTTTCCTGACAGGGAAGAATTAGAACAAAAAATTAATACGAATTCCTAAAGTTAACTCAACAATATTGTGGCAATGCTTTTAATACAGCCCTTTGCGTATTTAAGACGTACAATAACAGTAATGGGCAAAATAATTGCGCAGATGAACAGACGAGAGCAGATATTTAATAGCCATTATTTTTTCGTAGTTTACAGACTTGGCGGGAAAAGTCAGCTTCCGTATTATCTCATTATCCCTTTCAAAAACGCATTAAATCTAAAATTTTGCAGAAATCCTTAAAATATTTCCCAAATGCGGACATATTCTTTAAATATCGTCGGCTAAAGCTTCTAGATCATCAGAAATTAAATTTTGTAAATCCTTATCACAGTGAGAGTGCAAATGAATAGTCGAAACCAATAACTCTGATAAAATCTCACCTTTTTGGCGATCGCTGACTTCAGATGACTGTCATTGGTGTTTAGCGATTCGGGACACTAAAGACGCGATCGCCTTTTTAAAATGACTTTTTCCCATAATAATAAAGTTAAATCGAGGTGAGCCATAAAGACCCACCTAAACGATTTTAACTCAAAACCCTAAAATGAAAAATTAGGGCAAAGTCTTGTTCCGACTCGCCATGATCGTCTTAATCAGTTTCGACAATGCGTTGATCAACTCAGCAAAGCCTTTAGCCATCACCTCAAATAACTTGGCGATCGCGTAGATTAAAGCCGCAGTAGCAAAAATGGCGGCAACGGAATTGTCCTGTATGGGAAGATGTTGAGAAGAACCTTGGACGTGTGAAGTCCCGATGACTTCTGATGTCCTTTTGGTTACAATAGAGTCTGTCATATCTGTCATAATGGTGGCCTCACTTCGGCTTTAAGATTTGGGGATGAGTCCCCTGGTGGTACAGGAGACTTGAGGTATGACGACCGATTGCAGTCGGTATAGTCAACGTAAAAATAAATAACAAAAGCAGTAGCGTCGGCAGTTTGGCATTGTCTGACGCTATTTTTTTAAGGGGGTGAACGTGCCATAAAATATTCTCTCCAAGTTTACAGCAGATTTTAGGCAACCCAACCACAATACTAAATGTAAATGACCTAATCCATATGTAGCACTGGTTTGGTTCGTTTGCATACATGCATAGTTGATTCCAATTTGCGGAAAGACTAGGTTAAGTTTAGATTAAGATTAAGGCTCCTTAAAGACAAAACAAAACAAGATTTTTTTGTCGATTCTGTAGACAAAAAGTTTTGTTTTACAAGCCCAAGACACATCTAACTCAAAACTCCCGCAGGAATCCCCAAAATATCCTCAATCTTAGGCATATCCTCGATCGGAATGACACGGCCCTCATCTTCAAAACCCGTAATCTGATCAAAGTTGAGGTAACGATATAACTCACCCGCAAACGGATCGACTTTTTCCTGCACGATCGCCATATATTCTTCGACGGTTGGAATCTTACCGAGTAAGGCACAAACCGCCCCCAACTCAGCCGAACCGAGATAGACCCGCGCCCCTTTCCCCATACGGTTATTAAAATTACGGGTAGAAGTCGAAAAGACCGTTGCATTATCCTCCACACGGGCTTGATTTCCCATACAAAGAGAGCAACCAGGCATTTCCGTCCGAGCTTGAGCCGCTTCAAAAATTTCGTAAATTCCCTCAGAGCGGAGTTGTTGTTCATCCATACGAGTAGGAGGACAAATCCAGAGCCGAACTTTCACCGTTCCGGCTCCTTCTAAAATCTTCGCCGCCGCCCGATAATGACCGATATTCGTCATACAGGAACCGATAAAGACCTCATCAATTTTGTCTCCTGAACATTCCGACATTAGCTTAATATTGTCAGGATCATTGGGAGCCGCCACGATGGGTTCTTTGATCTCATTCAAATTAACCTCAATCACATCTGCATATTCCGCATCCGCATCCGCAGACATCAAAGAAGGATTGGCTAACCACTGTTCCATTTTGGCAACTCGACGCAGAATGGTTCGTGCATCTTGATAGCCCCGTGCCGCCATATTTTTCAACAAAGCCACATTGGATCGCAGATATTCCGCCACCGTTTTTTCACTGAGCTTAATGGTTGAACCTGCACAGGAACGTTCCGCCGTCGCGTCGGTTAATTCAAAGGCTTGTTCGACTTTGAGATCAGGTAAACCTTCCATTTCCATCACCCGACCATTGAAAACATTGATTTTATTTTCCTTGCCATAGGTTAATTTGCCCTGTTGCATCGCGACCCAAGGAATGGCGTTCACAATATCGCGCAGGGTTACGCCTGGTTGTAATTCCCCTGTAAATTTGACTAAAACCGATTCAGGCATATCCAAGGGCATCACCCCTAAAGCGGCGGCAAAAGCCACTAAACCCGAACCTGCTGGAAAGGAAATTCCCAAGGGAAAACGGGTATGGGAATCGCCACCTGTACCGACCGTATCGGGTAATAACATCCGATTGAGCCAAGAGTGAATAATGCCATCGCCAGGACGTAGGGCCACACCGCCACGAGTGGAGAAAAAGTCGGGTAATTCCTTATGGGTTTTAATATCAACGGGTTTGGGATAGGCTGCCGTATGACAGAAACTTTGCATGGTTAAGTCTGCACTAAATCCTAAACAGGCTAATTCTTTTAATTCGTCCCTCGTCATCGGGCCAGTGGTATCTTGGGAACCTACTGTTGTCATGATGGGATCGCAGGAGGTGCCAGGACGAACGCCAGGTAAACCACAAGCTTTACCCACCATTTTTTGAGCTAGGGTAAATCCTTTGCCTGTATCAGTCGGCATAGAAGGGCGAGCAAAGAGGGGACTGGGTTCTAAGCCCAAGGCTTCACGGGTTTTATCGGTTAAACTCCGCCCAATCAACAAGGGAATCCGACCACCAGCCCGTACTTCATCCAAAATCGTGTCGGGTTTGAGGGTAAAGGTAGAAATAACTTCTCCTGCCTCGTTCTTAATTTCGCCTTGGTAGGGATGGATGGTGATCACATCGCCTGTTTCCAATTTAGAAACATCACATTCAATGGGCAAGGCTCCCGAATCTTCGGCGGTATTAAAGAAAATCGGGGCAATTTTTCCGCCGAGAATATAACCCCCCGATCGCTTATTGGGAACAAAGGGAATATCATCGCCAATGTGCCAAAGGACTGAGTTAATGGCAGATTTACGGGAAGATCCTGTTCCCACCACATCACCGACATAAGCAACGGGATAGCCTTTTTGTTTGAGTTCGGTAATTTTCTCTAAACTGCCAGGTAAACGACTTTCCAACATGGCCAACGCATGGAGGGGAATATCAGGGCGGGTGGTGGCGTGGGTTGCGGGGGAAAGATCGTCGGTGTTGGTTTCGCCTGGTACTTTAAACACCGTGACGGTGATACTTTCGGCTAATTTGGGTTTCCCAATAAACCAGGCGGCATTGGCCCAGGCATCAATCACTTGTTTGGCGTAGGGATTGGTTTCGGATAATTCTAAAACTTCATGGAAGGCATCAAATACTAAGAGAGTTTTACTTAAGGCTGTGGCGGCAGAAGCGGCGATATTACTATCTTTAAATTTGAGCAATTTCACTAAAGACTGAACATTATAGCCCCCAATCATCGTTCCTAACAGGCTAACGGCTCCCTGGGCTGAAATAGCAGGACATTCAATTTCCCCTCTGGCGATCGCGGTTAAAAATCCTGCTTTGACATAGGCCGCTTCATCGACTCCAGGCGGGACGCGATCGCGTAAAAGCAATAATAATTCTCCTTGTAAAGCCTCTGACGAATGGGTAAGCAGATCGCAAAGGCTCGACGTTTGGGACGCATTGAGAGGAAGGGGAGGGATGCCAAGCAATGCTCTTTCTTCAGCGTGTTGGCGGTATTCTTCTAGCATTCGGTATTTCCTCAATTCTGAATGATGATTATTTTATTGTAAAGCGTATATTAAAGTGGTTACTGGTAAACGAAATTGACAGAAATAGTCGTTCACTGACTATAATCTGAGATAGGGTCTTAATTTGAGGTGAGTTCTGATGATTACGAAACAAATGATTCAAGAAAAAATAGAAGATTTAAGTGAAGAACAGCTTAAACAAGTCTATGGCATGATTGAACAGTTAAACAGTTCTGAAAAAACGGTTAAAAAACAGAGTTTGATGTCTCGATTACAGGAAATTTCGATTGATGCTCCTGAAGATTTCTCTGTTCAAATGGCTATTCGTTATGGAAGAGATGTTGGTGATGACTAAAATTTTTGTAGATACTTGGTTTATTGTTGCTTTAATCAATAAACGAGATCAATATCATCAAAAAGCTCTGCAGTTAGTCGAACAATACAAAAATTATCCTTTGATTACGACTGATGCAGTTTTTTTGGAATTTGGCAATGCTTTATCTAGTAGTTACAAGAATGAAGCGGCTGAATTAATTGAACATTTTTTAGCATCTGATGAAATTGATGTTATTCGTTTAACACCTGAGCTATTTGATGAATCATTACGTTTATACAAAAAACATCAGGACAAATCCTGGGGATTAGTGGATTGTCTTTCGTTTGTGGTAATGAAGCAACATAAAGTTAGTCAAGCATTAACTTTTGACAGGCATTTCATCCAAGCAGGTTTTCAAGCATTAATGAAATAAAGGTGAACTTTGAGATTCACCCCAAACCATCGTTGAGCCACAGTTAGACTTTTTTAAATAATCGCATTTAGACTTAAGTAAACCCTTGGTTAGTTACACTATTTTTAAGATGGATGCCATTTACTTTTTCTGCAAATAAAGGGATTTGTTACTTTCATTCTCCTGACTAGATAGGATACCTCCGTGATGTCGAATTTTGCTACAACAAGTGCAGGCATAGGGATTACCAAGACTAAGAGGCCCAACACCGGGGAATAAATCAAGATATGTACCTGCGATAGAATCAACGGTATCATTCCCCGTTAGGAGGTCACTGTCTGACATATAAACATCTGCATAACTTATGCTGATATGTTTAGTTATTTTGTCACATTTTCCTAAACACATCAGTTCTTGGCTAGAATTGGCGGCATTCACTACTTTACCAGCCACTTTACCCGCAAAAGTACCAAAATCACTCATAACCCTAACCCCCGAAGGATTTTTATGTTAAATTAGTCTGTATTGCAGCAGTTTTAAATAGATTGTAAAGGCCGAGTTATTCTGAATAACCACGAATAGTAGAGGATCGCCCTTTTTATTCTTCTATAAAATACTCACCTAAAATTGAATTAATATCGCCAATTGTAATATCTTCTTTTTCTGCTTTACTATAAATAGTTAACAACAAAATACTGGTTGCTGATTCGAGTAAATAGATTAATCTGTAACCAGCACTTTTTCCTTTTTGGATATTACTATTTTTAACCCTAAGCTTGTAAACATAAATCTCAGAACCAAATCCAGACAAGCGATCGCCTAAAATAATCCCTTGCTCCAATTGTTGAATAATCGGCTTAACATCTTGTTGAATATTGCGATATTTCTTAGATAACCGATACAACTCTTTTTCCAATTCATCGGCAAATCTAACAGAAAATATGTTAGCCATTAGATTCTCTCCCATAACTCCGAAACGGGTCTTGTTTTCCCTTCTGTGTAATCCTGTAAGGCCCTTCTCAAACTAGCCTTAACTTCTTCTACAGGCGTATCATCGGGATCAAACTCAACTTCATCCGATTCTAAAATAATCACCTTAACCCGACTGGTATCCCAATCTAAGTCACTATCTAATAGTAATTGTTTAGAATTACTCACCGTTGCCATTACTTCAAAAGCTCGCATAATTATTCCTCTTATGACAAAATCAATATCATCATAGCAAAATCTACTAAAGGCGATCGCGGTTCATCAAGTTAAGGGGTGATCGCCTGCTTATTGATGATATTCAGCCAACATAGATTTTCGGCGTGATAAAATTAAGAGACTTAGATTATTTTATTGTAGTGTAGTGTCACCCCTTGAGAGTTTCAATAGCTTCTTTGCTGAATCCATAGACTGAATATGGCCAAAGATATTTTTCACGATATTGTTAAAAAGGCTCTGATTAAGGAAGATTGGGTAGTCACGGATGATCCCCTTAGATTGAAGGTTGGAGTGATCACTTTTCAAGTAGATTTAGGAGCCGAGAAAGTTATTGGAGCCGAAAAAGCAGGTCAAAAGATTGCCGTTGAAATTAAAAGTTTTCTGAATCCTTCAACCATTACCGATTTTTACAATGCGTTAGGTCAATTTTTGAGTTATCGTCTCGCTTTAGAGAAAAATGAATCGGATCGGATTCTATATCTTGCTGTTCCTTTAGATGTCTATGAAAGTTTTTTTCAATTTGACTTTACTCAAAGTGCTATTCAAACTTATCAGATTTTTTTAATAGTGTATGACCCATCTCAGGAGACAATTACTCAATGGATAAATTAACCCAATATCAGCAATATATTCAAGAATTATTGACGGAATATGCCCGTTATGATCGCCTAGAAGAAGGAATTGAAACCCAACTGGTTTTTGATACTCAACGGGATCATTATCAATGGTCTAATGTGGGTTGGAATGGTCTTCATCGTGTCTATCATTGCATCATGCACTTGGATATTAAGGAGGGTAAAATTTGGCTTCAACAAAATTTAACGGATCAAAATCCCGCCGAAGAGTTGGTTAAAAAAGGTGTACCCCGAACGGATATTATTTTGGGATTACAGGCTCCCTACAAGCGTGCCTATACTGATTATGGAGTTGCTTAATAAATAATGATAATACGATCGCTGTTTATTAAGTTAAGGAGTGATCGCTGACAATAATCAGAAAAATTTTAAAATAATCAAAAAAAAAAGATGGAAGTTGATCTCATCATTGATCTTCCATCTCTCAATATTAATTTGTTAAAATCCTAAGCAACTAACGCTTTTTGTAAACACTGAGCAATTGAAGCTTTTTCTAATAAACCCAATACTTCACCCGTTTCTCGAATTACTGCTAATTGGGAATTGTTGGGTTGCTCTAGCAATTGAGCGACTTCCAAAAGGGATTGATTCGCTTTAACCGTTTTCAGGTGTTCCGTTGATTGCATGGTTTGATGAATGGTTAATTCTGTCCAGTCCGAGGTCGGAATTTTCTTTAAACCATCAACCTCTAGGGTTCCGACTAATTGACCAAACTCATTGGTAACGAGAAATTTACGCCAGCTTTGTTTCCCAATTACATAATTATTCACAAAGTCTCGTAGGGTCAAATCTTCCGTCACGATAGGACTATTGGGAATCACCGCTTCTTCGGCAGTATGGCTTTCTAAACTATCTTTAACCTGGGCATTGCGAGCAGAAAATCCAGCATTTTGTAACAGGAACCAACCGATTAATAATGTCCAGAAATTGCCAAAGGAGCTAATGCCGAGAATCCCTAAGCCACCGATCGCGATCGCACTCCAACCAAAGATTTGACCAACGCGACTGGCAATAATAATGCCTTGATTTTGATTTCCCGTAATTTTCCAAACTAAGGCTTTGAGAATATTTCCACCATCTAACGGCAAGCCAGGAATCAGATTAAACAGTCCTAATGCTAAATTAATCGAAGCGAGTAGGGCAACAATGGCCGCCGCAGGCAGAGGCAAGGGAACAT
>JBEIFD010000024.1:0-14377 GCA_040382535.1 Merismopediaceae cyanobacterium | reverse complement strand
GGTCGAGTTGAGCATTTTTCTTTTTCCATAACTCTTTTTCTGTATCTGGTAATTGCTGTAGTAAATCTACAATTTGAGTGAGAAAAGCTCTTCCCTGTTGATATTGCTCGACCTGTTCGCGAAGCTTTACTAATTCATCATGAAGACGTTGAGGTGTTTTAAAGTCTGCTGCCTGATTTTCTAAGTCTGCGATCGCGGCAAACACGGCTTGTCCATAGGGGATAGTTTCTGGTAGTCCTTGCTGTTTACTACTAGTTTTTAAAGTATCAAGATAGGTGGCTTGGGCCAACCAATCCTGACGGTATTGAAGCCATTTTTGCCATAGTAGTTGAGCATTCCCAATGACTATATTGGCTTCTGTCCAACGTTTATCATCTAATTGGGTATCGGCGATCGCTAAATTTCCTTCCATCTTTATTTTGAAGGAATTAGTTAACTCTGCATCAGCTCGCATTCGAGTACGAAGACGACCAATTTGAACCACCAGTTGGTCACGATCTTTCCCTTCTGCCCGATAGACGGAAAGTCCAACACCCAACAGAACACCAAGTACTAGAATAATTAAAGGTAAAAATAATCCATCTTTTATTTCTAACACTAGCGGTATTTCTGAGTTACCGTCAGTAGAACGAATCAATAAATTCCCATTAAATTCGCCACTTTGGTTTATCTTTGTAAGATCGATGGTAATAAGGACTTGTTGTAAATTCCCCGGAGTTGGTTCAGGTAAAGGAAGAATTTTAGATGAGATAACTTCTGAAGGAAGGACAATTGCTCCATCACCACGAGTTAAATCTAATTTTATTACCTCTATTTTTTGAATTGGTGAATCAGACTGCAATGTTAGAGTGCGGGTAATAATATTACCTTGAGTTGCTTTAATATTCAACGTTTTGGGAATAAATGTAATACCTGCTTGAGCAGAAAGGCTAATCCCGCAGAAAAATAATGCAGTAGCCCCGAACATTAGATATTTTTTCATTACATTCTTGGTATAAAAAACAATAAAACTCTTACAAAATATCGTAAAAAAATCAGTTATCAAAAGTATGTCACTAATTTAACTCTTTTTGGCTTTTTTCAGGATCGGCAAGTTTTTTGACTTTTGTAAATGGATAGTTACCGCCTTCCCCTAACTTCAATGAAACAATTAAAAATATTGAACTAAACAGAATGGGATAAAACGGGCAAATTCACCTTAAAAGTCGTTCCTTTGTTCAATGTGCTTTCAACGGTAATGTTTCCCTGGTGATTTTCGGCAATTACCTGGGCGATCGCCAGACCAAGACCTGTTCCCCTGGTGTTTTGATGACTGCGGGCGGGATCAACGCGATAAAAACGATCAAAAAGATGGATTAAATCTTTTTCCGCAATGCCCACACCTGTATCTTTAATTTCGATTTGCAAGTAATCGAGGCGATCAAGTTTTAAACTTCTTAGCTTGACGGTAACGATTTTTTCAGCTTGGGAAGCAGTGTATTCCAGGGCATTACTAATGAGATTCGTAAATAACCGCGCTAATTGATCCCAATCCCCCAATAAGGTAAAACTTTCGCTTTCGGGTTCCGTCGTTTCCAGTTGAGTTTCTTTAATCTCTAGCATTAATGAAATTGCTTTTTGCTCTGCTGATAATCGCTGTTCTTCGATGACTTCTAATAAAAGGGCATCTAGGGGAAGGGGTTTGGCGTTTAATTGGACTTTTTCGCTATCGGAGCGGGCTAAAAACAATAAATCATTAACTAAATTACCGAGGCGTTGGGTCAATCGTTCAATCACCTTTAATTGTTGTTGTCGGTGTTCAGGTTCGGCTTCGGGATAGGCGATCGCACTTTGTACACTGGTTTGAATCACGGCGATAGGATTTCGCAATTCATGGGAAGCATCGGCGGTAAATTGTTTGAGGCGTTGATAGGATTCTTTGATGGGCTGCATGGCTAAACCCGACAAAAACCAACCGATCGCGGCGACACTACTGACCATCACAATTAAACCAATCGCTAAATCCAGTAATAGTTGTTGAATCGGTTTCGTGACTTCAAACCAGGGATGACTTACCCGTAAATAGCCTAAAATTTGCTGATTGCGTTCTATGCGTTCGGTGATTTGGCGCAATTGGCGATCGCTGGAAAAAGAAACCGTTTCAGCTTTTTGTCCCAATTTAAGGGAGATTTCAGGAAAATCATTAAACGTTGACCACAGCAATTGTCCCTTGGGGCTGAACCATTCCAAATCAATGTGATCATCTTCTACGCTATCGGCGTTATCCCGAAAACTAGCCGCTACATTTAATCGATATTTGCGATCACTAATGGGCTGAATCACCAGCGATCGATTGACCACTTCGGCAACGTGTTTGAGGGTATCATCAACCCTTTCGATCAGGGTATGACGAACATAGAAATAAACCCCCGTCATAAATAGGATCAACAAAATGGCGGTAACGGTGGTGTACCAAATCGCAAGGCGACGACGAGTAGCTTGAAACATAAACGCCCCTTATTTAATTTTTATTTCTTTTACCATTATTATTCCCCTAGTGTTCCGATAGTGATCGCCTCTTCCTGTTTAAGAAAAATGCGATCGCCATTATTTATTATTTGGTTAGTCAATTTCTAAACCTAGAACTAGACAAACACATTAGCAGGAGTAATATTACCCAAAGCAGGTAAAGTTACTTTGACACTCCCCGCACTGAAGTACGGGGATTCTTAAGCAGTCCAAAGACGGACTCTTAACGGCGAAGTCAATGCGCCTCTACTTGCTCTACTGAGGTCAAGCCCCAATGTTACAGCTACTTTTCTGATGATATTGGCCGCGCCATTGCAATCAGCGTTGACATACCAATTGTTTGCACTTCTATACAGTCCACGCTCAACTCTTTTGCCAGACTCCTTCCACCCTTCGGGTTTTTCGCCAAATGTAGGTAAAGAGTCGGAATCTAGAAAAGAAGCTTTGGATGTATAGGACTCCTCAGTTTCAACGAATTTAATGCCGTATTGTTCACATAATTGAGCAATACGGTCTTTTAACCTGCCAGTTGGGATTTGGATAAACTTTTGGTTGGCTTTAGATCCCATATTGGCGGAATCCTTTTGACCTTTATTCCATCCAAAAACGATAGTTCCAATTTGGTTGTCAAGACAGTGATTAATCACTAGCCTAGCGGCTTTGTTGATAGCGTCTCTGACTTGCCTGTTACGTTTTTCGGTAATAGAAGCTAACTGCTTAGACCAAAAGCCTTGAGGTTGATTTTCTTTGAGAATGGATGTTCTTTTGTTGTACCACTGATTCAACGACTTTAGATGCTTACCATCCACAATAAAGCTAGTACCTATATTGGAGACGCAAGTTAACCAGTTATTGATTCCATGATCAATGCCTAGTACATTGCCTTCATCTAACTGAGTTTTTACTTCCTCTGCGGAATAAACAAACTCAGTATAAAAACACCCGTTTCTAGGAAGAATCCGAATTTCTTTGATCTTTTGCCAGTCAAGATTAGATGGCATGGGCAAAAAGATTTCGGAGACCCCAAACCATGCTTTGACCTGATTTCCTAAAGGGATTCTTATTTCCTTATCGGTCATTTTTAGCCATTTCTTGGGGTAGGAGACAGCAAATAATCCTTGCTTACGATACTTTGGGAGAGATGGCTTTTCTTCTAGCTCTCCTCGATACCATAGCTTCATCAATCCGCGAAAGGAGCGAAGGGCTTCTGCTACCGAGTTACAAGATTGCTGTGCGGAAGAGACGTACATCGACTTGAAGTGCCGATTCTTGGTTTTTACCATCTCTTCACAGATTTCCGCTCTTCCGACCAGGCGATTAGTTTTGAAATAAACTTGACGCGCATAATAAAGAGAGCAGTTATAGACCTTGTTCGACTCCGAGCATAGATACTCGATAATTGCTTGTATGTCAGGGCTGGCATGAATTAGGGCTTGTTGACATCCATACATAAGCCTGTCGTTTACTATATACTAATCAACATTGTATCTTAAAAAAGAATTATTGGGTATGAGAAAAGAAAGTTTTAGGTATCAGCATTATAATCATTCGGTCGGACTGGCTGTGGTTCATCTTGTTTTTGTCCCAAAAAGAAGAAAGCCCGTTCTGAAAGGAGATATTAGAAACAGACTTTACCAGATCTGGCAAGAATTGGCTATTGAAAAGGGATGGAATATCAGGGCTTGTGAAATAGCTCCTGACCATATCCACTTGTTTGTGGAAATTCCTCCGACAGATCCAATTCATATAGTTGTTAAATTTTTTAAGGGGCGTTCTTCTCATCATTTGCGAAAAGAATTCCCAGATCTTCTAAAACTTCCTAGTCTTTGGAGTAGAAGCTATTTCTTTAGTACCGCCGGGAACGTAAGTGCTTCCACTATCCAGAAATACATTGAAGACCCACATCACCATTAGAACACGGCGGCTCAAGCCGCTTGAGTCACTTTTCCACCTCGCTCTAAAGAGGCGAGGCTACCAAGTTACCCATGCTTTTACGGTGTAGCACGTCAAATTAACTATTAAATCATTAGCGGTTTAGGAATATTTTTCTCATGTACTCAATGACATCGACTGTAATTTAGAAAGGCCCATGAGGTTTCAGATAAAACTTCATGGGCCTTTATTGATGACGAATGGTATAAAAACACCATGAACGTTTTCTAAGCGACGAAAATATTGTCTTCCGTCAAGCCTAGATTAGCTGTTAGTGAAGCAAATTGAACAGAGGAATTAGAACCGCTACCATCAATATCAAAAAAGAGGTTACCTGTGGGTTTATCAAAAATAAACCGTGTATTTGCCGTCACCGACCCTAAACTGATACTGAATTGATCAGACGAAATACTCTCACCAGCTATCAGTCCACCACCAAAATTAACCGCAGAAACTTGGATGAGATCTTGATAAACATTGAAATCAGTAATGGTGTCAATTCCTTCTGTTTTCGTAGTAAACAAGACAGTGTCAAATCCCGTTCCTGTTGTTAGAGTGTCATTGCCTGCCCCTCCAACCAAGATATTACTGGCACTGGAACCAATAAGGCTATCATCGCCTGCTTTGCCGCTCAAGGTACTAGTTGATCCTGCTTCAATGACATCATTTCCCGTTGTTCCTTGTTGGTTAAGAACGCCATCGTCATTAAGGATTGTCGTGGTGACTACCGTTGGAGTCCCAATCTGATAACCAGTACCACTAGTCAGGGTTAGATCAATGGTTTCATTGCTTTCTTTAACAGTATCACCTGAAGTAACCAGAGCTAACTGAGCAGTTGTTGCCCCTACCGCAAAAGTAACGGTTCCTTGGGTTGATGTTAAAGCTCCTCCATAGGCAACATAATCATTGCCATTGATCGCAGAGCCACTAACACCGAAGTTAACAGTAAGAGGACTGGTCGTATCACCTGTACGGTTGAAGGTATAAACCAGGTTCGTTTTGCCATTTTCACTGACACCACTGTAGTTACTGGCGAGGGTAATGCTGGGCGTTGTTACACCGTCATCATTTTGGATAGTACCAATGGCAGTAGCCGTGGTGATAGTTGCTCCATTAGTTGGAGCAGAAAGTGTCACCGTAAAGTTTTCATCGGGTTCTACTGTTGTATCCCCTTGAACATTCACCGTAACAATTTTAGAAGTTTCTCCTGCCGCAAAACTCACTGTTCCCGTTGGTAATACTCCACCTACAAAGTCAGTTGCATTAGCTGGATTTGTACCTGAACCCGTTACTGCCCAGTTAACATCATTTGCAACTGTAGTAGTTCCACTACGAGTTACTGTGAAGGTAAAGGCTTTTGTTCCGCTATTCCCTTCTGCTTGATTGGCATTGGTCGCCGCGATCGCCAAGGTGGGAGCCGTTGAAGCAGTACCAATATTTAGTGACCAACCACCTGCAATAGCTCCAGAATCGCCAATAAGATCATCCATGATGTAGAGACTCCAAACACCGTTGGGATTAGTATTGTTAAAGACAGAGAAATCTGTACCGTAAGGGCCGACAGGAGCAGGAGAGTTAAAGAGGTCACCAATGTTAAAATCGGTTGGGAGATAAGTACCACTTGTGATGAGTCCGCTATCAGGAAGAGCCGTCGTTGCTAAAGAATCAAAGGTTAAAGTTACATTGCTTAAACCATTAAGTCCTCCCACATCGGACATGAGGATAGCTTTTGCTCCATTAGGCCCAACTAATAGTATGTCTATATCATCAGGGAAAGTATGACTCAGATTGGTAAGGGTAACTTTGAGGGTAGCAAGATTACCACTTAATCCTGAAACATTGATCGTAGAAGGATAGGGATTTCCTGCTCCAAAATCTGGAATTGTAATAGGGCTAGTGTTGCTGAAAATTGGCAGAGCTTCTTCTGAAATAATAGTTCCCGTCGCCGAATTTGGAGAACCACCAATGTATCCCGTACCAGAACTCACAGTCAAAACAGCAGTTTCACTAGTAATTTCAGCTAAAGCATCAGCAATAGGATCAACTACCACTTGTACAATATTAACATTCGCTGCAAAAGTAACTGTCCCAGTTTTAGTTGTTGGATTAAAGGTAACATTACTCCCAGTTAAGACACTGTAGTCTGCGGGGTCAGAGCCAACTAAAGCCGCATTAGCTGTACCATTTACACCAAAGTTAACTGTTAGAGGAGAGCTTAATCCCAAACTGCTACGAGTAAAAGTATAGACTAAATTTGTAGCCCCATCTTCTTGAACACTAGCAGGACTAACACCAATAGTTACAGAAGGAAGACTAGAAGCAACTAAGGCATTATAGACATTCAGTCGTTTACCAGAAACGGTTTTTCCAGCTAGAGCGGCAATGGAATCACCCGTGTTCATCAAGGTGTTTTTAACTTGCTGGGCTGTCCAAGTCGGATTTTGAGACCAAAGTAACGCAGCCGCACCTGAAACATGAGGTGTCGCCATAGAAGTCCCAGAGAAAGTGCTATAAGTATTCCCCGGAGTGGTACTTAAAATATCTGAGCCTGGCGCACCTAAATCAACGCTAGTCAATCCAAAATTAGAAAAAGAAGATAGAGAGTCCGTGCGAGTAGTAGAAGCAACGGAAATAATGTTGGCTAGATTATAGCTAGCGGGATAACTTGGCGAAACATCATTATTCATGCCATCATTTCCAGCCGCCGCGATAAATAAAGCACCTTGTTGTCCAGCGGTATTAATAGCATCAAACAATGCTTGGCTGAAACCTCCTCCTCCCCAAGAATTGTTGGTAATTTTCACGCCCATCGCTGTAGCATAACTAATGGCTAAAATTGCATCGGAAGTGGAACCAGAACCCGTATCATCAAGAAATCTGAGAGGCATAATTTTGGCATTCCAAGCAACTCCCGTTACGCCAACTCCATTGTTGCCTTTACCAGCGATCGTTCCAGAAACGTGAGTTCCATGACCATCGACATCCATTGGATCATTATCACCGAAGGCAAAATCCCAGCCTCGGACATCATCTATGTAGCCATTTCCATCATTATCGATACCATCCCCTGCAATTTCACCAGAATTTGTCCAGATATTACCGACTAGATCTTGATGATTATAATCAACACCTGTGTCAATAACACCTATGACAAGATTGGGATTTCCTTTTTGAATATCCCAGGCTTCAGGAGCATCAATGTCAGCATCTAGGGTTCCTCCACTTTGCCCTGTATTATTCAATCCCCAAAGCGAAGAAAAACTAGGATCATTCGGGGTTGTTGCTTTTGGGGTTAAAGCACCTGCCGTAACAATATAATCTGGTTCAATATATTCAAATAAAGCACTAGCTCCGTATTTAGCTAAGGCACTCTCTACAGAAATTCCTGAAAACTTCCATATTTGAGCACCCGTAAGGCCGATTGTTTTTGTGCTTACTACTCCCAACTCTTTTTTGATCTGCTCGCTCTGGATTGTATTAATTCCTTTTTTGAATTTGACAATAAGCCGACCAGAGAAATAAGGAGCTAATTGCTTGGACAGTGACGTTAGATCGCCGCCATTCGTGCCTAAGTTAGAAGATGCAGCTATTGTTGAAGACGAACTGGCGCGTACAGAATTAATGACATCCTGAAACTGTCCAGTTACAGAAGAAGTGAAAGATTGATCATTTGAGGCAGTTGTTTTGACAGCCACAGGAGACTGAGTAGCAGACAAGGAAAGGTTTTGAATTGCATTGTCTAGCGGTTTTTCGCCCTTAGAAATAACTGATGTTATCTTGGTGAGAAGAGAGGAAGAAGTTTCAACAACTCCCGTTACGGTCTGATTATTACCTGCCGAAAATGAAACCGTATTAAAGGAATCAGAATTTAAAGAATCTTGCGCTGGCAACAATGAGCCATCATCACTCGAAACTTTATAGACAAGTCCAGTTAACTGATCCATTGTGAGAAACAGAGAACTATTTTTAGGCGCGTGGGACTGATTGGTGGACATACAAAATCACCTCATTTTCGATATAGATATATATGAAGGCCTCACTCAAAATTATTGTTGTGAAAATCAAGATCGCTCGAAAAGTTGTCTAGCCGACTTAAAAATGGATTTTCACTATCATCTACCTATCAGTGATGATACATCCTAACTTGTGAATATGTCAATCAATTCTGTTCACAAATATGAAGATTTTGTAAATAAAAATGAAGAAAATTTGAAGATAGAGATTTGTTTTTATGACTGAATACAATGGACTTCTTTTGCAGTTCAGGATTTCTGGTTAAGAACACAGATAGAATTGACGAAATAGGGGATGGAATGAAAGATAGTTTTAATTGTGAAAGAGGTCTAGGTAATGGCCACACCAAAACCGTACTTTATCGACTTCGAGACAAGCAATAAAAAAACTAAGGCAACTCAACGGAAGTCGGTTTGGCAATATGTGGTAAACCCCAACCCAGCTTTTCCCGTAAAATTCTAAAAAATTCAGGCGATTGGAGACGGATAAATTTCGCTGCGTAGGGAGAGCGGTGCAAATGAACGCGGTCTTCGGGTAAAACATAACAACCCCCATTTCCATCTACTACCATGACCATCCGATTGGGGGTCGCAGGGAAAACATTCACGGGTTCGGCATCAGAAAAAACCAAAGCGCGGGAAGCCAGGGAGTGGGGACAAATGGGTGCAAGTTGCAGAACGGGAACATCGGGGGTGACGACGGGGCCGCCCGAACTGAGGGAATAGGCCGTTGAACCCGTCGGAGTAGAAATAATAATGCCATCGGCAGCGATATCGACGGGAGCGTGTTTCCCAATTTGAATTTCAAAATGACACATACTCGTGAGGGGTTCCCGATGCAAAACCATTTCATTGAGAGAAAGAGCTTCCCAGAGGATCGTTTCTTCCCGATATAGCCGTACCGTCAACATGGAACGGTTTTCGATGCAATAATTTCCAGCGATAATCTGCTCGATCGCCTGGGAGAGTTGATTAAGATAAATTTCGGTTAAAAACCCCATGTGGCCTGTATTAACGGTCAACAAAGGAATCCCAATGGGAGCTAACTGACGAAAAGCAGATAAAACCGTACCATCTCCCCCCAAAGAGATCGCAAAAGTCATATCAGAGTCAAAATGGGGTGGTGTCAGTTGTTCAATACGGGTATGACAAATAGGGCGATCGGGTTGAGAATAGCCCAGCAGTCCGCCGCATCCTGTTTCGAGTAAGACTTCCCAGCCAGACGCTTCAAATTTTGCCTGTAAGTCTAGAGCGACTTTACAAGCGATCGGTTTGATATCGTTGTAAATAATGCCTACTTTGGGCATTGACGGCTGATCCTCGATTGGGGTGTGTAGTAAGATTTAAAAGAAGAAATCTTTCTTTTTTTTCGATTTTTTGGCTTTGTTTTGCTGGTAATCTAGTTCCTTGAGCTTTTTCATAATTCGCCCAAAGTATTCCTGTAAATAGGATTCTAAAGTGGTTGTTTCCTTCGGCTCAAGTCCAAAGGTTTCATAGACTTCTTTCATGGGCGCATCTAAGGATTTTCCACTGGCGAGAACTTCCGCAAAGGCAAGCCGATCAGAGATATTATAAGTCCATTGGAAAACACGGGTAAAGCGTCTCATAAAACGCAACAATCCGAGGGGAACTCTGGAAATTTTGGATTCTCGGCTGGATAATTGTTCACAAAGTTTAATAATTTCTTCGGCTCTCCAGGCACGGGTTCCAACGATGGGTAGGGTTTGTTTCTCGGTAGCGGGAACTTCTAAGGCTCGAACCGCAAATTTAGCCACATCCTGGGTATCGATATAGGCGATCGCCGTGCTTTCTCCCGTAAGCCAAACGGGCTGGTTATCGAGAATGGGAATGGCGTACTGTCCAATGAGACCCTGCATAAACCCACAAAGTTGCAAGATAGTATAGTTTAATCCAGATTCTGCTAAAAAAAGTTCTGTATAGTGTTTGATTTGCATTAACGGTACGTTGGGATATTCCTCTGCCCGCAGAATGGAGAAGAAAATATAGCGTTCGATGCCTGCCGCTTTCACTGCCTGAATGAGGTTCACTTTCCCCGTCCAATCTACTTTCGCGATCGAGAGGGAATCCGTTGCCCGTGCAGTCGCGGCATCAATTACCGCATCAATTTCGACCAAGGCAGAAGGCAGGGTTTCGGGTTTACAAATATTCCCATAAACAACTTCTGCTCCCCATTCCTTCAAAAAAGCTGCCCTTTGCAGGTTTCTGACCAAACAGCGCACGGAATGACCTTGATCGAGGGCGCGACGAACTATTTGCCGCCCCAGAGTCCCTGTTCCACCAACAACGAGTACTCGCATTTAATATCGTTTCGTAAAGTTTTTTTAAGTTTCTCTAAGATTTTATCAGAAACCGTTCATCAAGGGTGATCTCTTTTGTTTTTTTTTCGGGAAGTTGACGAGAAACTGCGTTGAGAACTTGAGTAAGCGATCGCGTCACCTGAATTTTAGCCAATGGGAATTAGCTTGGTAAATCTTAAAACCATTCAAATAAAAATCCAAATTTTTGCAGATTATTCCCCGATTTTCGCTATGATTACGTTAGTAATGCTGAATGATTAGGTATGCCAAAATTCGACATCCGAGATGCCCTCAAAGAAGACTTAGTACATATTGTTGAGATTTACAATTCCAATATTCCCAGTCATCTAGCCACCGCAGACACTAAACCCATTACTATTGAAAGTCGTCTCCAGTGGTTTGCCGATCACTCACCTCAAAAATATCCCCTCTGGGTAGTTGAAAATGAAGATCAACAAATTATTGGCTGGCTAGGATTTCAGTGTTTTTATGGTCGTATTGCTTACCAAAAAACCGCAGAGTTAAGTATTTATATTCATTTGGATTATCAACATCAAGGAATTGGGAAAAAACTCCTAGAAAAAGCCATTGAAGAGGGTGCTAAATTAGGATTAAAAGTTCTATTAGGTTTTATTTTTGCCCATAACAAAGCAAGTTTAAAATTATTTGCTAAGTATGATTTTACAGAATGGGGCTATTTACCCCAAGTTGCTGAACTAGGGGATGTGGAAAGAGATTTAGTGATTATGGGTAGAAAGATTTCTTGACATAATTTTTATGAAACTATCTACAACTATATTGAACAAGACTTATTCCCATGTTAAACAGATATTTTGAGCTTCACAAATATCCTCAATAGCTTTAAGTTTACTTTCTGTAAGCTTACCGAATAAATGAATTCTTTGTCGATGATGAGGGTAAAATTTTCCATAACTAATAATTTGCCCAATCGCACTTTTCCAACCTGAAGCTCGTTTTATTTCAATAACTTCTGTCTTGGTTAAGATATCAATTCTTCCTGCTGGCGTAGAAACTTCTACTTGGCCATTGAGTTGTTTGGCTAGGCGATTGCGGTACGATAATTCCGTACCTTTAACAGGCTCACTGATTGTTTTTTCAGGAACATTACCATTTATCTGAAAAATCATTTCGCGTATAGCTTTTCTGGCCATACTTTGCAATAAATTAGGTTTTGTTTTTTTTCTTTTAGCCATGATTTTTTCTGGTAATGTTCCTTTTTATACTTTTTTGACTTTTTTTTCTTACTTTTTTTCTTCTTCCCCTTGAAAAAACTTAAATATGCCATAACCCGCTAATCCGACAACTGCTCCAACTGCCGCAACGGGGGCCATTGTTACAGCAACCGCAGTTCCTCCAACCGCTAATCCCATACCGCCGACTAAAGCGGAGACTCCAGCCCCCGCACCCGCGCCGATCACTGCGGCCCCAATAATACTCGGATCTTGCTCTTCAACTGCTTTTTTCACACCATAGGCGGCAGAACCCACGACTGCTCCTGCGGCGGCCACTGGTGCGATTCCAATTCCAACGGCTGTACCTCCTACGGCTAAACCCATCCCACCGACAACCGTTGATGCACCTGCACCGACCGCCGCCCCTACTCCGACGGAAATTGCCGCTTCCTGTACTGAATCAGATGAATTGTTTGGCGTTTGAGAATCATTTTCTTGGTTATTCATGACAATACGCATTCTGAAAGAATTAATACTGGGATGATACTACGATTTATCTAAATTAGTCAATCCTTGAAAACACCGATCTTTATTAACAGTTAATCGGGCAAAATCGCAATACAGTCAATTTCAACTAACACATCCTTGGGTAGACGGGCAACTTCCACACAGGCACGAGCGGGAGCCGTTGCTTCATCAAAATAGGAGGCATAAACCTGATTCATCGGCACAAAATTATTCAAATCACTCAAAAAAACCGAGGTTTTAACGACATTTTCCCAACTGGTTCCTGCTTCCTTGAGAATCGCGCCTAAATTTGCCATAACTTGCTGGGTTTGTTGAGTAATATCATTTTCGCCGACAATTTCACCTGTTTCAGGATTGAGGGGAATTTGTCCTGCAACAAATAACAGGGTTCCTTTGGCCGCGATCGCTTGATTGTAGGGGCCAACGGGGGCGGGAGCTTGGTTAGTACGGATAATTTGTAGAGTCATAGCGCAAAAATTAAGATTATTTCACTAAAATACCTTGAAAGGGATTCTAAAAGTTCAGTTTCCAAATTTAAAATCTCCAACTTCGGATATGAAAAGCTGGAGACTCTTTTGTTTTTATTTGCATTGCCGAGAAAAAGAAAGGTTTTGAAAAAATAGTGTTTTGCGATGGATGAACTTTCTTGATAGTACAAAGCCACTAAGCTGTCACCGATTTATCAAGGTATCGAGATACTTTCGCTTTAAATCTTGCAATAACGCCAGCCTCAGAATTTTGGTCAGGATCTTCATAAACAAAGGTCTTCGCACTGCCGTCTCGGTCAATTCTGACTAGCGTTAGTTCTGGGGATGAATTTTTTATGGACACTTTTGACATTTGATTTTCTTACCTAAATTTTAGGATGTTACCTTAAATAATGGGATATGTCGCTCTAATGGTCAAGGACTTATAAACGATTCTTCATCCTCCAAAGTAATTGAATATCTCCCTTGTGGGCTGTTATTCTTTTTACAGCTAAGTCATGTAGCTCGACCTTCTCGATTGTCGGTAGATCATTTATGTTGTTTACATCAATGGCAAGAAGCCCCACGATAGATCCCCTTTGAAAAGAGGACAATGCTAAGATCCCTTTAATATCTGACTTAATTAAAAGTTGATTATCCTGCCGAAGAGGAATATAGGATAATGGTAATTGACTTTCATCTGATACATTCACTACTTCAAGGCTATATCTACGTCTATTTCTCAAATAAGTATAACCAATGACACCTTCATCTAAGTTAAAAGATGCTTCAAGTTCTTGATCGGGGATATCGTCTGTCTTACAAACCATCTGCAAATTCCAATTAAATAAACTCAACCTAACGGGAATCCAAAGGGAAATTCGGGTTTCAATCTGTAAAATATCTTTTATTTCATCTTGAAAATCACATAGGTAACGATTTGTAGAAGCAATCACATATTTGCCGATTATTTCAATATTTTCATCATTTTCTTTGTTTTTTTGTTGACGTTCAACTAGCCAAGCCCATAGGTAAGATATTACTAAAACTACGATTGACACGATGCGTACAATTATAGGATCTTTTAAGATTTTCCATGTTTCAGGAATAAGACTGTTATCTCCTATAAAAAAGGATTGTGTATCCCCTAGTCCAGTTATAACTATCACAACAATAGATATAAAAAAAGATATAGATTCAGTCAATCTGAATTTCCTTAGAAAATAGTCCCACTCATACTTTAGAATTCTATTAATAATTAAAAGTCGCTTATTTTTCATTTATTTCTTTTGTAATAAACGGATTTTTATATATTCTATCAATTGTAAAGAAGAGATATGTGTTTCCTTTTTCCCAAATTAACTTGGTAATGATTACATCTGCATAAGCAATCCAATTTTCGTCAACCAATGCAATGG
>JBEIFD010000023.1:0-14395 GCA_040382535.1 Merismopediaceae cyanobacterium | reverse complement strand
CTATCCTGCCCGATCGCGTTGAGGCGGCGACTTTCTTGGTGGCAGGAGCGATTACCCACTCTGAAATTAGTCTTTTTCCTGTGATTCCCGCTCATTTGGCTTCGGCGATCGCGAAATTACGAGAAATTGGCCCCAAGGTGATTCTTGATGCCCCTGATCGTATTCGTTTAATTCCTAGCTCTTTAAAAGGAGCCGATATTGAAACCTTACCCTATCCTGGTTTCCCCACCGATATGCAAGCTCAATTCATGGCCTTGTTAGCTATGAGTGAAGGTAGCAGCATGGTGACAGAAACGGTGTTTGAAAATCGTTTACAACACGTTGCCGAACTTCAACGCATGGGAGCAAATATCCGAGTCAAAGGAAATGTGGCTGTCGTTCAAGGAGTTCCTTTCTTATCGGGTGCGCCTGTCATGTCCACCGATCTCCGTGCTTCTGCGGCCTTAGTGGTAGCAGGTTTAGCGGCTGAAGGTAAAACAACGATTCAAGGCTTAAAACACCTAGATCGGGGCTACGATGATATTGAAGGAAAATTGCGTAAATTAGGCGCGAATCTCCGTCGAGTAAATGTTCCCTCTGAATTGTTGAGTAATCCCGCGAGTTTAGTCTAAATAACTCGACTCATATCGTTTTTGTTGAGTTTGGGTTAAGCCGTTTAAGATTGTAGCTCAATACAACTTTGTAATCATTAGAAAATTAGAACAAGTAACTGATCGTCAGAAATGGCCCAGTGTTTGTTCTTTTTTTATTTCGGGTTTGATTAGACTTTTTTCATACGTTTCTGTAAAACTGGGTAGGAGTGCATTGAAGGCTTTGCTATTTAGCCCTGTCATCGCCCGTATTAAGCGATCTTGTTTGAGTATCCTTTCTATCTCTAGCATTCTTGGATTTTCTGGTCATTGCTTTTTTTTCTTATTATCCCTCATAACCCAACAAGTCTATTATTAATCAAGCAGAAACCGTTCAACTTTTAGAGCAACAATGCCAACTATTCAATGGAACAATTGAATTTCTCGAATCTAACCGAGGCGGCGGGCTATGCTCAAAGGGGTAGCAATAGCGCAGTTCTCAAACGTCTGGATTATCGTTGCTGTCATCCCCTATTGCAAGACGGTAATGTGTTGGTAGATTTGCCAGGAATTGATGCCCCTGTGAAAAAAGATGCGGATTTAACCTATCGCAAAATTGAAGATCCCGATAGTTCTGCCGTTGTCTGTGTTTTAAAAGCGGCTTCGGCGGGGGAAATGACGACCGAAGAAACGGAATTATTAGAGAAAATGCGCTCTAATTTGGGTATCTGCGATCGCTGTCGTCAGTGTTATCAATGTTTACCCTGTCCTGAAGCGATTAATATTCCCGAAGTTCTGCGCTTGCGTAATCTGGCGATCGCCTATAATATGACGGAGTTTGGACAATATCGCTATCAAATGTTTGAAAATGCGGGTCATTGGTTCCCTGGCAAAAAAGGCAATCGGTGTACCGAATGCGGTGATTGTCTGCCCCGTTGCCCTGAACAATTGGAGATTCCTAAACTCCTCAAAGATAGTCATCAACGTCTCAATGGTTCCCCTCGTCGTCGGTTATGGGAAACGTAATATGAAAATTCATTTATCTAATTATTTTAAAATTAGTATTAGTCTAGGACTGATTTTTTTCCCTTCACCCTTGGTTTTAGCCCAATTACCTGTTGAAAATTTAATCTGTGCCTCTTCTCCAGAAGTACAGTCTATTTCTGAAAATTCGATTAATCATAAATCTAAAATTATTTCCAAAGAAATTATCAAAAATAAAGACTCGATTCCGCCTAGTCTCTGGTGGGCTAAGGAGCAATTCGATCTGTTTGATGGCCGTTTAGTGACTAATTGGATTGCGGATACGGAGCAGAAAGAAATTGATATTATTGTTAACCGTCAACTCTGGTCACTTTTAAATTATTTGGAACGCTACCGTTTTGTGAATAAGTTTGGAACAGTCGCACGGGAAAATCAATATAATTTAAGAATTTTTAATCAACAACAAAAATGTTTAGTCACTTATTTATGTGATTTTCAGATCACGCCTTCTCAATGTAAGATGACTTTTGAATCGACTGAGGTTACGGGTTTTCAGATTTATCAACCCAAACCAGGCGAATTTGATTTTGGTCAATAATTTTAGGAAATAGCGATCGCGTCTAAATTCCTTCGTTATGAAGACGACTAAAGCAAACTTAAATTATTGATCAATATTAGAATCCAAGTTCCTCTTTAACTTTGTCTAAGGAAATGAATCCTTCTTCTGTTAAAGCGTTTTGGGCATGAATGATATCTTCTTGTTCTTCTGCTTGTTCTATTTTGTTACGAAGGAAAAGCACAAAGTCTAGCACTTCTCGATTGCTGTCTTCAGGAAGATAGTCAAGATTTTGTAGAATGGCTTCTTTGGTATTCATAATTTATTAATAAGGTTTTTTAGTTTATTGTAAATAATTTTCAGTTGTCTCGTAGTGGTTTGGTTTCCAAATCCAAATAAAAACCATATTTAAACAGATCAAATTCATTTCAATTGTATAATTATTTTAAATGTAATCTGTAGGGGTTTTCCTGATCCTTTTCAATATCTATAGGAATTATTCTACAATATTGAATCGGGAATGAGGGATTGTCAATTAGAGAATTAGGGTTGATAATTGGAGATTTTGGGGGATTTGGAGGCCAAACCCCTACGGAAAAAAATCGATCCGCCGTGAGGCGGCATTAGGTTTGCAAAGGGCAAAAAGCAAAAGAGAAAAGGGCAAGAAATCCTAGAAAATAGAAACAGCCAAGCGAAAACCACAATTGTACATAATACAATCGTAAGTAAAGAACCAGTCCCGACTTGCCGAGCGACAATTCCTCGGATTATCGGACCAAGAACCGCCGCGCAGTATTCTGAGACTTGTTTTAGAATTATTTTCATTCCAGCTACTTCCATCCGTCAGTGCATTTTCATAGTTTTCATGCCAAACGTCTTGACACCATTCCCGCACATTTCCGTGCAGATCATACAATCCAAATTTATTAGCAGAAAAACTTCCTACTGGAGTCATTTTTTCTCGATAAACTCCCTTTTTTCCTGCTCCAAAAGTATAATTCCCATCATAATTAACTTGATCTGTGGAAATCGTTTCTCCAAAATAGAACGCGGTTGTTGTTCCTGCTCGACAAGCATATTCCCATTCCGCTTCACTCGGTAATCTATAGTTTTTTTTCGTTTTATCATTTAATTTTTGACAAAACTCTTGAGCATCATTCCAACTAACATTGTCAACAGGATTTTTAGGATTATCTTTAAATCTTGAGTGACTATTTCCCATAATTGCTTGATATTGCTGCTGGGTTACAGGATATTTCCCTAAATAAAATTCCTGTAAATTGACTCGGTGTTGCGGCATTTCACATTTAAACCGATCTGTTTCATATTCTTGACACAAACGAATGACTTCTATTTCTTCTGTTCCCATTAAAAAACTTCCTGCGGGAATTTTTACCATTTCTAACGTGATTCCGCCAGGTAAAATTTCGGTTCGGATTTGGGGAGACTGGGGGATTGAGAGAACGGTAGATGGGGAGACTAAGGGACTGGATGAGGAAGCAGAATTGGTTAATTGAGGTTTCTTTCCTGTAATTCCCCACCTCAATCGATACATTGGGTCGGGATCAGATATCCGAAAATCAACCCAGGTAAATTGTCTTAAAAAAACAGGCAATTCAGGTTGTGTAGGAGCATTCGGTAAAAGAACAGGAATTACAGGACAATCTCGATCTACAAATTCAGACAAAAAAGCGTAGAGTTCTTGTTGTTGCCAAGGGCCAAAACCGTCTTCTCCCACAAAGACAGCCGCAGAACTAATCTGTTCTATTTGTTTCTCTAAAAGTCTTTGCCAGGAACGACCAGGAGGCAGTTCCCAAATATCTAGCCAGGGTTTTAGGTCATACTGTTGCAATTGTTCAGCAATCTTTCTAACCTGGGGTTTATCTTTACTGTTGTGGCAAAGAAAAACATCAAACTGTTCCGTCATAAAATTAACTTCCTATTCTTCCACACCAGCAATTTTAGCCAAAGCCTTTGCATATACTATCAGATTTTGCCTTAATTTTGTTAACTCTGATTGAAAATTAGCCACTTCCGACCAATTGAGTTCTATAAACCCTCATCTTGAGTCAAGGGTTCCACCACGCTCCGTATTATGAACTAGCCAGAGAAAGACCAAGCCGCCCATATTTGTAATAGGCCGCACAGGCTCCTTCCGAGGACACCATACAGGCTCCAATGGGATTTTCTGGAGTGCAAGCAGTCCCAAAAACCTTACATTGCCAAGGTTTCAAAACCCCCTTGAGAATTTCGCCACATTGACACGCTTTATGATCAGCAACAGCTTGATAGGAGACAGGAAATTTTACCTCGGCATCAAAATCAGCGTATTCAGGACGCATTTTCAAGCCTGATTGGGGAATATCGCCTAAACCCCGCCATTCAAATTGCTCTCGAACCTCAAACACTTGATTCATCGCCTGTAACGCGATCGCATTTCCTGAATTTTGCACTAGCCGAGTATATTGATTTTCGATTTCACAGCGTCCTTCTGCTAATTGTTGCAACACCATCCAGAGAGCTTGCAAAACATCCAACGGCTCAAAACCTGCGACTACTAACGGTTTATGGTACTTTTTCGCAATAATTTCGTAGGGTTCCGTGCCGATGACCATGCTCACATGACCAGGCCCGACAAAGCCATCTAATTGCAGATCGGGATTCTCTAAAAGAGCTTCCATTGCAGGAACCACTCGGACATGATTACAGAACAAACTAAAATTTTTGATTCCTTCTTTTTCTGCTTGTAAAACTGTGAGAGCCGTACTAGGAGCCGTTGTTTCAAATCCAATTCCGAAGAAAACGATCGCTTTATCAGGATTTGCTTTAGCAATTTTTAAGGAATCCAAGGGGGAATAGACTAAACGAATATCCGCCCCCAATGCCTTTGCCTGTAAGAGATTCTGCTTTGAGCCTGGAACCCGCATGGCATCGCCAAAAGTTGTCAAAATAACATCAGGATTCTGGGCGATCGCGATCGCTTCATCTAATTTTCCCCTGGGCATAATGCAAACAGGACAACCTGGCCCATGCACTAATTCGATCGCTTCTGGCAATAGGGACTCCAAACCCGACTTAAAAATGGCGTGGGTATGACCACCACAAATTTCCATGATTTTGATCGGACGAGTCGGAGCCAGTTGGCGGGTGACTTTTTCAATTTGCTTCAATAAAGCTTGCGCTTTGGCGGGATCACGAAATTCATGCAGGTATTTCATGGAATTTTAAGGCTTCTAATTCGTCTAATTCAGTTAACTGTTGTAATAATTCTAAAGTTTCTGCGGCTTCTATGGGATCAAGACGATTCATGGCAAAGCCGACATGAACCAAAACCCAATCTCCGACACAAGATTCAATGGAGTGTTCTTCATCTACGATACAGGCAATATTAACAGGGCGTTTTACCCCACCAATATCGGCGATCGCAAGTTGTAAAGATTCATCAAGGATTTCAGTAATTTGACCTGGAATTCCTAAACACATAAGCTTAATTAATGCTGATTTTCTTCAATCTTAGCTGACTTGATTCAAACTTAACCAAAGAAAGTCACGACCTCATTTTGTTATCTGCTAAAATAATAGCTTTAAATCAGGATAAAAGCGATGACTCAAGCCTCTATTGCCCTAACATTATATGATCAAGATTACTTACTTTGGACAGAAGATACGGTCAATCAGTTACGAAATAAAAAGTTTCATCGTTTGGATTTAATGAATTTGATTGAGGAGATCGAAGATTTGGGGAAATCGCAAAAACGAGAGTTAAAAAGTCGTTTAGAAGAGTTGTTGGAACATATCTGAAGCGTACTTATATCGATATGCTAGATTATTATCGCGGCTGGGTCGAATCAGTGGATAAACAACGCATTGGACTGAGACGATTATTAAAAGATTCACCGAGTCTCAAATCAAAAAGGAGGGGTTCGCTCAAACATCTTTATCTCAATGGAATGCACTTTTTCCCCAGTCTTCTCTTCCTGAAAATCTTGTCCCTCTTTACCAGAAAATATGGTATTATTTGCTAGAACAAACTTTTCATATCCCAGAACGTGAGATATTTTTAGGGACTTCCGATATGATTGAATTTCTACTTTGGTAAGTATAAGCTTTTCTCGCAAAGATGCCCTATGACCGAACTGGCGGTCATGATTTTAACAATGGTTTTAGTGACTGCCAATTTCACGGTGGATTTCATTAAACAGGCCTTGGAAACTATCAGGTCGAAGGATGTTAAGATTTGGCAAGAACAAGTTTTTGGACAATCCACTCTCTCCAAAAGAAAAGCTGTTTTCTCCTCTTGACAAATTTTGACAGGAAAAGTGCATGAATTATTTTCCTTGATTTTCTCGTAGATTCAACACCCTAGCTTAAGTCCCTTGCCTATACCCTATACCCCATACGACTGCACACCGCCATAAACAAATTTAAAAATATTAACCTTACCCTTTCGCTATTCGATCTCAGCAGTATGTTACTTTCTCAAACCGTTTCCCAATTTTCATCCCTAGATTCAACGCTTCCCAAGATTGTTTATCAAGTTTCCATGTCTCAACCGACTTCACACCTTTTTGAAGTCACCATAACCATTGATAATTGGCAAGAAAGACAACTTAATTTAAAAATGCCTGTCTGGACACCAGGCTCCTATTTAGTGAGGGAATATTCCCGCAATCTTCAAGATTTTACAGCAAAAAATAGTCAAAATAAAACTAGATTAATTTTTCAAAAAGTTAGTAAAAACCATTGGCAAATCGAAACAGAAGATGCAATAAGTATCAGCATTTTCTATCGAATTTATGCCCATGAACTGTCCGTTAGAACTAATCATTTAGATGATTCTCATGGTTACTTTAACGGGGCGGCTCTATTTTTATATATTCCTGGCTTAGAATTTTTACCCTCCGTTTTAGAAATAGTTCCTCCCCAAACTGACTGGAAAGTAACAACATCCTTAGAACCCTTAGAAGGAAAAAAGAATAATTTTTTAGTTTCCGATTTTGATACCTTAGTCGATAGTCCTGTTGAAGTGGGAACTCACCAATGTTATGAATTTCAAGTCCGAAAAAAGAATCATCAGTTGGCAGTGTGGGGAGAAGGAAATATTGATGTCGAAAAAGTGATTAGAGATATGGAAAAAATTATTGAAGTAGAAGCAGATCTCTATGGTGGATTGCCCTACGATAACTATGTCTTTTTATTGCATTTATCCAATAATGGTTTTGGTGGATTAGAGCATAAAAATTCTTGTACCTTAAATTATTCGCGCTTTGGTTTTCGAGATCCTGAAAAATATAATCGTTTTATTCAGTTAGTTGCCCATGAATTTTTTCATTTGTGGAATGTGAAAAGAATTCGTCCTAAAGCCTTAGAAAAATTTGATTATGAGCAGGAAAATTATACGCCTTCCCTGTGGTTTTCTGAGGGTACAACGAGTTATTATGATTTACTGATTCCGTTGTGGGGAGGACTTTACAATAGCAAGGCTTTTCTAGATAACTTAAGTAAAGAAATTACTCGTTTTTTGGTTACACCAGGGCGAGAAGTTCAACCTCTGGCAGAATCTAGTTTTGATGCCTGGATTAAACTTTATCGCCGCGATACTAACAGTGATAATTCTCAGATGTCCTATTACCTCAAGGGCGAACTGGTTTCCCTCCTGTTAGATCTCTTGATTCGCGATCGCACCCAAAATCAGCGATCGCTCAATGATGTGATGCGTCAGATGTGGGAAAAATTTGGAAAAACCGAGATAGGATTCACCGAAAATCAACTGAAGGAAGTGATGGAATCCGTTGCAGAAACCGATTTAACAGACTTTTTTAAAGATTACCTACACACAACAAAGGAACTACCCTTTAACGACTATCTCGAACCCTTTGGCTTGAGATTACAAACTGTCCAGGAAGACAACCCAATCCCCCATACAGGGATGCGTGTACAGTTAGAGAATGGTAAAGACATGATCAAATTTGTTGCCGCAAATTCTCCCGCCCAGGTCGCTGGCATTAGTCCTGATGACGAATTATTGGCTCTAAACGGTATTCGCGTCACCGCAGACCAGTTACCTGAACGACTCAAAGATTACCAAGCAAATGATATGATCGAATTATCTGTGTTTCATCAGGATGTCTTGAAAACTGTCCAGCTTCAATTGGCAATTTCCCAGCCCAGTCGTTACGAAGTTGTTCGCATTCCCAATCCCAGCGATCGCCAAGTTCAAAACATTGTTGGTTGGCTCGGATCGAATTAATGCAGTGACAAAATCCCTATTCCTAAAGGAATTTTTTCCCATTTGCTCTCCCAATCAGCAAATGAGTTTGTTTGAATAAATTTATCCTTAAAATCTCTGCAATGCCCCAATTTCTGCCCATCGCTTATTTTGAAGACAACTTTGTTCCCTTTGAACAAGCGACTATTTCGGTCGCGACCCATGCTTTACATTACGGAACTGCCGCCTTTGGAGGACTACGAGGTATTCCCGATCCCCAAAATCCCCAACAAATTTTACTCTTTCGGCTAGACCGTCATTGTAAACGTCTCAGTCAGAGTGCAACTTTTTTAAATTACGAAATTTCTGCTGAGAAAATTAACCAAGTTATTGTTGATTTTATTCAAAAAAATAAGCCAAATAAATCTTTTTATATCCGCCCCCTCGTTTATAGTTCAGGTTTAGGAATCGCGCCCCGACTACATGAAATTGAAAAAGATTTTTTGGTTTATGGCTTAGAAATGGGCGATTATATGTCGGCAGAAGGAGTCAGTTGTCGCATCAGTTCCTGGTATCGTCAAGAAGACCGTAGTTTTCCCCTCCGAGGAAAGATTAGTGCGGCTTATATTACTTCTGCCTTAGCGAAAACGGAAGCGTTTGAATCGGGCTTTGATGAAGCGATTTTGATGAATTCCCAGGGTAAAGTTTGTGAAGCAACGGGGATGAATATTTTCATGATCCGTCAGGGACAATTAATTACGCCTGGCCCAGAGCAAGATATTCTAGAAGGCATTACGCGAGACAGTATTTTAACCATCGCTAAAGATCTGGGAATTCCGACAATTCAAAGACCTATTGACAAATCAGAATTACTCGTTGCCGATGAAGTTTTCTTAAGTGGAACTGCGGCTAAAATCACACCAGTCAAACGAATTGAAAGTTTTGGTTTTTCTTCTGATCGTCCTATTACGAATAAACTCAAAGAAATGTTAGCAAATATCACCGAAAACCGCGACCCGAAATATCAAGATTGGGTTTTCAAGGTTCCCTTATTCGGTTAGAATACCTTTCACTATTCTGATTAACTTTTTTTGGAAAATATTCTGAATGAATTTTAAACCTAGTGTCTTTTCGTTAAAATCCTTGGGAACACTTTCCCTGACAACAGTGTTGTTATTAACGGCATTGGGTTCCATTTCCTTGGCGGCTAAGGAACGTTTATTAGGACAAACTCGTATTTCCTTTGGGACGGATTTTGATTATTTAGCGATCGCCAACGACTGTGATCGTCCCTCGGTTTCGGCGATGAAAATTAAATTCCTCAAGGCTCCTGCCGAAATTAATTCAATTTCTATCCGATACGGTAACAATAAAACGGAGCAATTACCAGTACGGAAAAATTTTGCTAAAAATAGTGAATCCAAATGGTTCGATCTCAAAGGCGATCGCCGTTGTGTTAAAGCCGTTGCGGTTGTGGGTAAAACCAAAAATCAAGCCTCTAAAGAAGCCTTGGTGCAATTCTATGGGCGTTAATTTGGTTCACTAAAATTTCGGTAATCGGGAAAGCAAAGAAAAAGCCCCAAAACCGATCAGTAAGGTTCCACTGACGGGATTAATCCAGCTAGACCACTGGCGTAATTCTAATAACTTTTTCAGAGAACCTGTAAACGCTCCCACTAAAATTAACGGCATCACATAACCGATGGTGTAGGCCAACAGTAAACCTGCTCCTAGTACTAAATCTTGGCTACTGGCGACCCACGCTAATAGGGACGCAAGCACAGGGGTACTACAGGGAGAGGCGACCAATCCAAAGGTTAATCCGAGCAAATAGGAACGTAATCCTGCGGGAAAATCGGCTTTTATCCAATCGGTTGTTCCCAATGTGGGGAATCGTATGGGTAAAAGCTCTAATAGATTTAAGCCCATCAAAATAGCAATCATACTAACAATAATGGGTAACCCAACCCCAATTTGTCCATAAACCCTACCGACGGTCGCGGCAATAATTCCCAATCCTGCTAAAGTCGTGGCTAACCCTAAAGCAAACCAACTTGATTGAATCAAGGATTGAAAGCGACCCTGATTTTGATAACCGCCAATATAGGCAACCGTCAGGGGTAACATCGACAACATACAAGGGGTCAAACTCGTCAATAATCCTGCCATCAAAATGACACTGAAGCTTAACCAATTTAAATGAATTAATTGGAAAGAGACGAGGGTATTGGCAAATTGTTCGAGGGAATATAATTGGAGTTGTAAGGTTTCTAACATAGGATTGTTAATATTGATTAGTCATTTGATTCATTAAATTATTCATCGCGGCATTAATTATAGTAAAATTGTCATTTTTAGAAAGTATTTCTTCTGGCTTTTGGATATATTTTCCTTCAACAAAT
The DNA here is from genome assembly GCA_040382535.1 of Merismopediaceae cyanobacterium. GTDB lineage: Bacteria > Cyanobacteriota > Cyanobacteriia > Cyanobacteriales > Microcystaceae > Snowella. Next base: position 3,676 of record JBEIFD010000023.1, on the reverse strand, counting down.
TCGTCTGAGCAATTATTGATCATTTGCTGAAGACTGTCTGGTGTTGACTCAAGATGAAATTGTAACGCTACCACTTTTTTTCCATAGCTAAATGCCTGATTCTGGCAAGCTTCACTATAGGCCAAATGGGTCGCATGGTTAGGTAATTCAAACGTATCTCCATGCCAGTGAAAAACAGGCAATTTCTCTGGTAATAAACTAAAAATATCTGATTTTTTAGCTTCTTCGGTTTGTATGACAGGAAACCAACCAATTTCTGGATAATCTCCTTTATAAACTTTCGCGCCCAAAACATCAGCGATTAGTTGGGAACCCAAGCAAATCCCTAGAACAATTTTATTTTGTTGAATGGCTTGCTCAATCAGCTTTTTCTCAGTTGTCAGCCAGGGATATTTATCTTCTTCATAAATATTCATTGGCCCGCCCATAATAATCAAAAAATCCAGATCTTCCATTAGGGGTAAGGCATCATTGGCATAAAACTTAGTTGATGAAATACTGTGATGATTGGCGATCGCCCATTTTTCGATACGGCCCAATCCTTCAAAGGGAACGTGCTGTAAGTAATAAATTTTCATGAAATTATTTAAAAATATTCCAGACTTGTTGAATTGAGAGCCAAATCACGGCAATAACGCCTAATCCAAAAATATAAATATCAAATTGTAGAAGTTTCTGTAATTGCTGAGAGGAGACAATTTTATAGGATAAATTAATGCTTGAAATTATTGTTGCTGTTGAAATGGCGATCGTCATAAACTCTGAGAGGGAAACAGGTCTAATTTTTTTATTTTTACGATAACAATGTAATAAGCCAATGCTAATCGAGATAATCGTTAAAATAGTCCAATAGATTAAAAATACTAGCTCTTTGCTCATTCGTGATCGGCTTAGTTCTGTGAATCTGTTTCTAGCTTTAGGATACTACCATAGATAGCCCCAGCAATAGCCCCAATCAATGCACCAGGCAATTGTCCAAACATTCCACCCAGAAAGGAGCAACCAGAGGCAAAAACAATCATTCGATTTCCTCTCTGCCAAGTGTTAAGTTGATGTTTTTCGGGGCTATTTATCACACTTGCAATTGGAATAGTTTTTTGTTGCATTTCATTGCATTTTGCGGTGGACTGATTTTCCGAATTATTCTCAACTTCTTCCAAAGTTAAAATAACTTTATCAAAATAGTCTTCTAATTCAACTACCACACTGGAATACTGAGTTATGTCACTTTCAACACTATCTTTAACAAGAAAATTATTGATATAATCAACAGTCAAAAATTTTATTAAGTTTATTATTTCGGCAGTATAATCAACACAATCTTTTAATTCTAGGTAAGTTTTTTGCGAATCTAGTGAATTTAATATGACATCATTCTCCGCTACAAAAGCATAGGTAACGAATCGAAAAATAATATCAAGTTTTTGAATCAAGATACTTACTTGATCATTATCAAGTTTTTTTATGGAGGTATTTATCTGGACACAACTATTTATTGCTTCATCAATAATCTGTTTAGAATTCTTATTAATTAAATTTACTATTTCTACGCGTTGCTGTCCTTCACGGATAGTCTGGCCAAACTGACTAAGCACATCAGTATTCAGATACTTTTCTTTTGATTCTGCTTCGCTAATCATGCTTTTTTTTGAGATAGACATTGTTTTACGGAAAAAATAACTATATCTAATACCAGTCTATATCAATTTTATAACAAATAATCCCCCACCTCGAAAGGCAGGGGACTTGACTAATCATCTAAAATAGAAGTCGTTAACCGAACTTACCAGCAGTAGAAGCAATTAGGAACGCGGCATAGGTCAGGATATAGCCAACCGTGAAGTGTGCTAAACCGACTAAGCGAGCTTGAACAATAGAAAGAGCAACGGGTTTGTCCTTCCAACGAACCAAGTTCGCAAGAGGAGTCCGTTCGTGCGCCCAAACAATTGTTTCAATCAACTCTTGCCAATAACCGCGCCAAGAGATGAGGAACATGAATCCAGTTGCCCAGACTAAGTGTCCAAAGAGGAACATCCAAGCCCAAACCGAGAGGTTGTTCACACCGTAGGGATTGTAACCATTGATTAACTGAGCAGAGTTAGCCCAGAGGTAATCGCGGAACCAACCCATCAGGTAGGTAGAATTTTCGTTGAACTGAGCAACATTACCCGTCCAAACACCGAGGTGTTTCCAATGCCAGTAGAAGGTCAACCACCCCAAGGTATTGAGCATCCAGAACATAGCGAGGTAGAAGGAATCCCAAGCAGAGATATCACAAGTACCGCCACGACCAGGCCCATCACAGGGGAAGGAATAACCGAAGTCTTTTTTGTCGGGCATTAGTTTGGAACCACGAGCATCCAAAGCACCTTTGACCAAAATTAGAGTCGTTGTATGTAACCCTAACGCGATCGCATGGTGAACTAAGAAATCGCCAGGCCCAATAGATAGGAATAGGGAATTAGTTCCACTATTGATAGCATCTAACCAACCAGGTAACCAAGCGGCTCCAGTGGTGGAAGCAATACTATCAGGATTGGATAAAAGCACATCAAAGCCATAGAGAGCTTTTCCAGATGCAGCTTGAATCCACTGAGCAAACACGGGTTCGATCAGGATTTGTTTCTCAGGCGTACCAAAGGCAACCACGACATCATTGTGAACGTAGAGACCGAGGGTATGGAAACCGAGGAACAAAGAGACCCAACTTAAGTGAGAGATCAAGGCTTCTTTGTGGTCTAGCATTCTTGCAAGAACATTATTCTTATTCGCGACAGGATCGTAATCCCGAACGAAGAAGATCGCACCGTGAGCAAAGGCTCCAACCATCAGGAATCCAGCGATGTACTGGTGATGGGTATAGAGTGCCGCTTGGGTGGTGTAGTCCTTCGCAATGAAAGCATAGGAAGGCAAAGAGTACATATGCTGAGCCACCAAGGAAGTAATAACCCCTAAACTCGCTAGGGCTAAACCTAACTGGAAGTGGAGGGAATTATTGATGGTGTCATACAGGTTTTTGTGACCTTCACCCGTTAAAGGGCCTTTGTGAGCATTAAGAATTTCTTTAATGCTGTGACCAATACCCCAGTTGGTACGGTACATATGACCCGCAATGATAAAAATCACTGCGATCGCCAAATGGTGATGAGCAATATCCGTCAACCAAAGGGATTCGGTTTGGGGATGGAAGCCACCCAGGAAGGTTAAAATCGCCGTTCCTGCACCTTGAGAAGTTCCAAAGATATGACCAGCCGTATCAGGATTCTCTGCATAAACGCCCCAATTACCTGTAAAGAAAGGTAATAACCCAGCGGGGTGAGGAGGAGTTGAAAGGAAATTATCCCAACCGACGTGCTGACCACGAGCTTCGGGAATCGCAACGTGGACTAAGTGACCCGCCCAAGCCAAGGAACTAACCCCAAAAAGACCAGCTAAGTGGTGATTCAAGCGGGATTCCGCGTTTTTGAACCAAGACAAGCTAGGACGAAATTTGGGTTGTAAATGCAACCAGCCTGCAAATAAGAAAACAGCAGACAACAATAGCAAGAACACAGCCCCTTGGTAGAGGTCTTGATTGGTGGTCATCCCAATGGTGTAGAACCAGTGGTAAACCCCAGAATAAGCAATGTTAACGGGATTAGAAGCACCTGCTTGGGTAAAGGCATTGATCGCGCCT
>JBEIFD010000022.1:0-14468 GCA_040382535.1 Merismopediaceae cyanobacterium | reverse complement strand
CAAATTCTTTTTCGTAATATTCAGCAAGATAACGGACGTGGCCATTATGCTCGTTGTGTTTAATTTCTTTTTGGACTAATTCTTGTAATTGATTGAGATGCTTGTCGTAACGATCTTGTAAGAGGGGATCTCGTAACATAGAGACCAGAGGCGGGGTCATGCTCATGGTCATTTTGAAATCGATTCCATCCCGCTTTAATCCTTCAAAAACGTGGAGCAGAGGAATATAGGTTTCGGTAATCGCTTCATAGAGCCACTCTTCTTCCAATACATAGTCACTTTCAGGATGACGGACGAAGGGTAAGTGAGCATGAAGGACGAGGGCAACATAGCCAAGAGACATAGGAGTTCCGCGCCTTTTAGGGTTTAAATAAATCTGTACTGTCCAGTTTAGCGGATTAGGAGCGTGATCTTTTAAGATTTTTTGTCGAATCCTATTCGGACTGATTAGGCTTTAAGGTCTTGCAATACTTCTTTAACCGACTGATAACGGGCTTTAAAGTCAACATGGGCCATTTTATCCAAGATATCGGCAAATTTTTCAGAGACCGTCGCGCGATCGCGCCAGAGTAATTGTCCCGTCTCGTAATTAGCCATTAATTGGGTCGGTGGTAATCCCGTTAAGGCTTGAATACCAACCTTTGCTGTTGCATAGATATCGCTAGAAGGTCTGGGCATTCCGCCCCCCTGTTCTGGAGCCATATAACCCTGGGTACCGAAAAAAGTGAGTTTATTGGTATTATCAATTTGCTTGATGGAACCAAAATTAATCAGAACGATTTGTCCGTCATTTTTTTTAATTAAATTAGAAGGTTTAATATCTCGATGAATAATGTTATGAGCATGAATAAACTCAAGAACATTTAAAGTACTTATCATAAGATGAATAACTTCTATTTCATTCCATATCTGACTAGGTTTTTCTTCGGACAACCATTGGTTTAAAGAAATACCTTCGACAAATTCATAAACTAAAAAATATCCCGATTCATCTTCAAAATAAGCGACTAATCTCGGAATTTGAGAATGCCAACTTAAGTTATAGAGGGCTTTTGACTCTCTTTCAAATTTAGTTTTAATGTCAGAATTTGATTTAACTTTAAATTGTTTGATAACACATGATTTGTTTTTAAGCTCTAAGTCTTGACCGAGATAGATATTGCCAAATGTTCCTTGGTTTAAAAATTGTTTAATTTGGAAACGGTTATGGATAGTTTTACCAACTAAATCATCAGGTTGATAGCGTTTAACGATAGGTTCGAGGACGATACGAACATTCTTTTTCGTGATCTGATCCTGATTACTAATTAATCCAGAAAGCCTTAGAATACGAGTTAATTTTGTCCAAAGCTCAGGGGCAATATTGGTTTTAATATAGCCCAAAGAATATCCCATCAGACATTCTGTCATTTCTTCATAGGTTTTTCCTTCCCAACTATAGTGAATAATCAGTTTTTGAGTAGCATCTAGGGATTCTCTTTGCTCAATAAATAAACTCTCTACATAACTTATTACTTGTTCAATCAGCATTATTCCTCCCTACGGTACACAAAAAGCACACAACTCTGATTACCTTAATGATTTTAGGATGAATAGCTGAAATTTGCAATAAAATATGAACTTTCTGGATTGACGTTTTTTCTGAGGCGATCGCGTCCAAAACTCACTGATAGCCTCTATCCATCTAGGAAAAATGGATCAATTCTAAGCTGAATAAAATACAAAGAATCGAAAAACAATGTGATAAGTCCAGAAAAATAGAGAAAAAATGCTTTTGACTTAGATTTTATAGAAAAATAGTCGCAATTTTCCTATTTATAAAAATAAAATAGCAAAAAACGATCTTATTTATTCCTTTTAAAAGAGATGAACTTTCTATATTTACAGTCCAAGAAAAAAGAAAGATGCTAGAGGTAATTCAAAATATCTCTAGGTTGAGCGCATTGCTCTAATAAAAAAATGGCTAATAATACAAGAAAAAAATCGGGTGGTTGTCTGAGTTGGTTTCTCTTTTTTTCTATATTAATAGGAGGAGGAAATTACGTTTATTCCAAATTTTTTAGGGGAGGAGAGTTTAAGGCATTAACCATTGAAGCAGCCGCCCAAACCCTGCCAGAGAAAACGATGATGATGACGTTTATCGATACAGATCCCCAATCCTGGTCAAAATTAGCAAAATTTGAAACAAATCCAATTCAGGATCTGATTCAGGAAATCCAACCCAAATCATTCAAGGAAAATCCGATTAATTACCAACAGGATATTCAAACCTGGTTGGGGAATGCCGTAGTAGCTTTTTTCCCTAAAAAAAATCAGCTTAAAGATGAAGTATCGGGGAATTTTTTAATTGTGTTAGGAATTAAAGATAGGGATAAAGCTTTACAATTTATCCAAAAAATCAAGAGTCAGTCTCCACAAAAAATAAAAGAAAGTCAATTTCAAAATATTACTTTATCAGAAATTGTCATCGAGAATGATCTTAATTTGACCTATGCGATCGCTGGCAATCAATTATTAGTTTCCCCAGAAAGAACTGCCATTGAGAGTGCAATTAATGCCAAAAATGGTCAATCTTCCCTGGCACAAAAAGAGGAAAGTAAAGCGATTTTTGCTGAGAAATTGAACTTAGTAAATCCTGTCGTTCAGATTTATTTTACGGATTCTTCAGGCTTAATGCAGGAAGCGATCGCTTCTTCTTCGGAAAATATTTCCCCAGAGCAACTACAAGAAATGGGACAAATCAAGTCAATGATGATGGGCATGGGGGTTGAAGATCAGGGACTCCACTTTCAGGCGATCGCAAAGTTGGAGCCAACCGTCACCCCGCCGCCATTACAGAACAATCCCAACAAACTATTATCCCAATTTCCCCCTGATACCTTGATATTTGTTAATGGCCAAGGCATTAGCCAATGGTGGTCTCTGTTCGTCCAGCAATCTCAACAATCATCCTCTCTGAAATCCTTTCTAGATGAAAATCGTCTAATAGTCAAAAATATCACTAATCTTGACCTTGATCGAGATATTTTAAATTGGATGGATGGAGAATTTGCGCTGGGAATCATTACGGCGGATTCGGGAACATTAGGCGATTTGGGAATTGGGGGAATTCTTGCCCTAGAAACCAGCGATCGCACAACAGCCAACAGGACTTTGGATAATCTTAAAACTCAAATTCCAGCCTTTGTCCAATTTCAGCAAATCGATATTCAGGGAATTAGTGTTAGTCAAGCTCAAACATTTCAGAATCAAACGGCATTTTCCTATGGATGGCGCAATGACAATTTACTTTTGCTGAGTGTTGGATCACCTTTAACCAAAATGATTGAAACCCAACCCAATAATTCCCTCGCTCAAAGTCCTGATTTTTTGAAAATGACGGCATCTTTGCCTAAACAGAATACGGGTTATTTTTATCTTAATTTTGATCAAGGAATGACTGTGGCCAAGAAATCAGCAAAAGCCGCAGGTCAGACGATTCCTCCAGATACCGAAAAAAATCTTGATTTGATGATAGGCATGGCCGCAACCGCAACCAGTCCCGATCCTCAGACAAGTCAACTAGATTTAATTCTTGCTCTCAAAGCAAAACAATAGCACTTTGTTGTGATTAATATTTACCTTAATTTTATTATTTTTTATGCCTAATCTTTCTGCTTTTTCACAAGGGATAGCTCCCCTGAGCATCGGTTATGTTATTCATGCTACTCTGAGACTATATCGAGATATTTTCTTAACTTATTTTCAGTTAATAATTAGAGCATTTTTTTGGTCGATAGCTCCAATAACTCCCTTTTTAATTCTCTTTGTACTGAGTTTTATTTTACAAGCCAAAATAGTATCATCTAGTACGTCTCACATTAATAGCCCTGATTTGACTTCAATTCTTTTTGGGATATTCATAATTTCTTTAATTCCTTCAATCCCTTTGCTGATAGTTTTTTCTTTTTATTGTACAGCAAAGTTTTATAAAAATTACGCCTTGGTTTCCAGAATGGCATACCGCTTATTAATTAATCAACCTGAAAGGCTTGAAGAAGTAGCGTATAAAGTCAGTGAGCTTTGGAATTTTTTGTGGGTAAATCTTTTAATTAATTTAATATTTGCTATAGTACAACCTTTCAATAATGGAATTACTGATGCTTTAACACAAGCAACTATTGACAAAGAAGCTTTTACAAACATTGCTATTATTTTATTGCTGATACAGACTTTCCTTTATTTTTGGCTTATAGCCCGTTTCTATTTATGTGATGTTATTTTAGCGGTAGAATCTACGACAGGAATTAATGCGATCAACCGAAGTTGGCAGTTAACAAAGGGTTTTAGTATAAAAATTCTCCTTGTTATTTTAGCCTCATTTTTAGTAATTCTTCCTGCTTATCTCATCGCTGGAATTCCTTTTTTTCTATTTATAATTTCTATATATAAATTAGGATTAGCTCCTATTTCATTACCTGAGAATGCTTGGATAATCAATAATATTATGCTGTTAATTGCATCTTCAGTTGCTCTGTTTGTTGTGTGGTTTTTAAGCCTACCTTATTGGCAGATTCTTAAGGCAGTAATTTATTACGACTTACATAGTCGCCGTAGTTAAATTTGTGTCATAAAATGCTTCTAAAAAGAGATGAACTTTCTATATTTACAGCTTCAGAAAAAAGCAGGATACTATAGATAACTCAAAAACCTCTCTAAGTTGAGCATTACTCTATCAGGAAGGAGTTCATTATGGAAATGACTATTATTGTCGTCGTTTTGGTCGTATTAGCCCTATCAGGATTGCTTGGATTTGGGATCTGCGATGAATGGGACAGGCGCACTTTATTTACCTTGGATTATTGATCAATCCCGTTGAATTTGGCTGTCTCATTTAAACTTATTCCACAGGTTCAGAACACTGCCCTAAATGTTTTAAACACTTATTCAAACACTTATAAAAGACATTTTTCAACAAGTTCGAGTTGTTTCAGCTAAGATAGTAAAGCCAGTCTTTTCCGTGACCCCGAATTATGCCCCTGCCCATTGTTGCTATTGTTGGCCGACCGAATGTTGGCAAATCTACCCTGGTTAATCGTCTTGCTGGAAATCAACAGGCGATCGTTCATGATGAACCTGGAATCACCCGCGATCGCACTTACCAACCTTCCTATTGGCAAGACCGAGAATTTCAAGTCGTAGATACGGGCGGTCTGGTCTTTGATGATGACAGCGAATTTTTACCAATGATCCGTGAACAGGCGATGTTAGCTCTTGCAGAAGCCAGCGCGGCCATTTTTGTCGTGGATGGCCAAGAAGGCCCCACTCCCAGTGATCAAGAAATTGCCCAATGGTTGCGCCAACAAAAAGTCCCTGTTCTTTTAGCTGTTAATAAGTGCGAATCCCCTGAACAGGGCATGATTCAGTCCGCTCAATTTTGGGAATTAGGATTAGGTGAACCCTACGCGATTTCTTCGATTCATGGCAATGGCACAGGGGAATTATTAGACGAACTGATCACCCATTTACCCATCGTTGATCCCGACTCCGAACCCGATGAAATCAAAGTTGCCATTATTGGTCGCCCGAATGTCGGTAAATCTAGTTTGCTGAATGCCTTAACGGGAGAACAACGGGCGATCGTCAGCCCCATTGCAGGAACCACCAGGGACACGATTGATATGATCATTGAGCGGGGGGAAACCCGTTATCGCTTAATTGATACAGCAGGGATTCGTCGTAAAAAGAATGTGGAATACGGAGCCGAATTTTTCAGTATTAATCGAGCTTTTAAGGCCATTCGCCGCGCCGATGTTATTCTTTTTGTGCTAGATGTCCTAGACGGCGTAACGGAACAGGATCTCAAACTGGCAGGGCGAATCACGGAAGAAGGTCGGGCCGTGATTTTAATTATCAATAAATGGGATGCCGTTGAAAAGAACGCTTTTACCATTTATGAATATCAAAAAGACCTCATGTCCCGCCTCTATTTTATGGAGTGGGCTGAAATGATGTTTTTTAGTGCCATGACGGGGCAACGGGTGCAAAATATCTTAGATGCGGTAGAAAAAGCCCACACAGAATACTCTCGCCGAGTGAGTACCGCCGTGATCAACGAAGTATTAGAAGAAGCCGTTAGCTGGCATTCTCCGCCGACCACTCGTCAGGGCAAACAAGGCAAAATCTATTACGGAACCCAGGTGACAACCCAACCGCCGACGATCGCGTTGTTTGTCAATGATCCTAAACGGTTCAACGAAAACTATAAACGCTATATCGAAAGTCAATTTCGTAAACAACTCGGCTTTAAGGGAACTCCGATCCGTCTGGTGTGGCGTGGCAAGAAGGTACGGGAAAATGAGCCAGGCCCCAACCGTGCGGCCAAAGTTTAGGGTTTTGATCTAGACAACGGGGGCCGTAGTCATCATAAACCAAAGCAAAAGCGCGATCGCTAAGACTACGATCTTAACTAACAAATAAGTCCAGGAATAGGGATAGAAAAAGGTGCTAAACATATATCCTCTCAGGAAATCGGCGTGTTTTCCGTCTGACTCCCCTAACTCTATTATCGATCCCATAATCAAAAAATCCAACTTAAATCAGCAAAAAGTGACAGTTTTTTAACCTATTGAATTATCTCTTAATCATCCCTCGCTTAGTGTTAGGCTAAAAGTCGTGGGGAACCTTTTGTCAAAAGATCCGTCTAGGGACTTTGGTTAATTCATCTGGGAAAGTTAATTTTAAAAAATTTTGTTTGTTGTCTGGGTCAACCGACCTATATCCAACGAGCGGAGTTTCCTTAATCTCAACTGAATAGTCTTAAAAATTGAATTGATTGCGATACACTATTGATCGCGTTTGATCTCAATAAACGGTGGGGAGTCTCTCGTTCGTTTTTTTGTTCACAGTACCTATCTATTTGTCCGAGGTTTTTAAAGCATGAATTCATTTATCCGTTGGGGTCTGGTCGGTGGGGCAGTATTAACGACTTTAGTGGGACAAACTTTAAAGGTATTAGCTCTCCCTACTGATGAAGTCGTCAAGCTTTTACAGGGAGTTCCCGTTTTTACCATTGCCGATGCCCAGGGTGCTCCTTTGGTTGCTATGGATAACAACCGAAAGGTAACGGGAATTTTTGTGAGTCAGCAGGAAGCACAAAAGTTTTTTCAGCAATTAAAGAAAGATAAGCCTGATATTGCCAGTAAGGTGACGGTTCAGCCTGTTTCCCTGGGAGAAGTTTACAAGTTGGCGGTCGCGAATTCGGGGAAAGCTGATGCCCTCAATTTTGCCTATGTTCCCGTTCCGACGGAAGTGGCGATCGCGACTAAGTTACTCACGGCGGCGGGTCAAAAATATCAGGGGGGCGTTCCCTTGTATGTCCCTCTGTATGTCGATCGCGATGGTAAGGAACAGGGCTATTTGACCGTCAAGGAAAATAATGAGCAGATTACCCCCTTGTTCTTTGAACAAAAACAAATTCAAGACATGGTGGATCGCTTTAAAAAGGAGAAGCCCGAACTTGCTTCTACCATCAAAATCGGTGTCGTTGCCCTCGAAAATGTGATGGGTACTTTACAAAGCAGTGACGATAAATGGCTCAAGAGTATTCGCTTAGTTCCTACAGAGGAGTCCTTAAAATTTATCCAAACACTGATCAAAAGTCAGCCTAATCAAGCCCCTGCGGCGGGTAATGCCAAACCTGCGGCTCCTGCTAATACCAAAGTACCCAAGAAATAATTTACAAAACTAACGTGTCTTTTTGGGTTTCTGGTCAACAATTGGCTGTCTGGCGCACAAAAGCAAGGCAAACGGCGATCGCGCTTAAAATTTCCCCTGATGAGGTGGACTGGCTCCTGCAAATGTGGACGGATGTGGATAAACTTTCTCTCCGTCTGGGATCTTTTGAATCGCGATCGCAGATTGCTATTCCTAAGCCCTGGTCAGTGCTAAATAAGTTGTGGCAAGCACGTCTAGTAGAAAAGTGTCCCATTCAGTATGTGGCGGGCTTTTCTCCTTGGCGTGATTTTGTTTTAAAAGTATCCCCTGCCGTTCTGATTCCTCGCACTGAAACCGAATTAATTATTGATTGGCTCAATCAGGAAAAAGAGATTAATTTTAAACTCAGTCAGGGAAATTGGGTGGATTTAGGCACAGGGAGCGGCGCGATCGCGTTGGGATTAGCCCGTTGTTTTCCCCAAGCTAGGATTTTTGCGGTGGATACCAGTTTAGACGCTTTGGCGATCGCCGAGGAAAATGCCCAAAGTTATGGGTTAAGCGATCGCATCAAGTTTTTTCATGGCTCTTGGTGGACACCGTTGGCTCGTTTCCAAGGGCAGATTCAGGGAATGATTTCTAATCCGCCCTATATTCCCAGTTCAATGATTGCTGGACTGCAACCCGAAGTGACTCAGCACGAACCCCATTTAGCTCTCGATGGCGGAGAAGATGGCTTAGTCGACGTTCGGCATCTGGTAGAAACGGCTCCTGATTATCTGGTTGCTGGGGGATTGTGGCTAGTGGAAATCATGGCAGGTCAGGCTCCTTTGGTTGCCGAATTATTAGAAAATCAAGGACAATATCAAAGTATTCAAATTTTAAAGGATTTAGCGGGTATCGAACGTTTTGTTGTGGCCTATCGAATTTAAAAAATTTCCCCCATGCCCTTAGTTACTCAAGTTGAATTAATTAAAAATGCGATCGCGGAAAAAGTCGTCAGTTTTCCGACAGATACGGTTCCTGCTTTAGCTGTTTTACCCCAAAAAGCCGATTTAATTTTTGAGATCAAACAAAGATCCACCGATAAACCCTTGATTTTAATGGCGGCAACGATAGACGAAATCTGGGATTATGTTCTCGGTACAGCAGAAGAAAGAGCAGTTTGGCAAGCGATCGCCGAACGTTATTGGCCAGGACAATTAACCTTGGTTTTACCCGCCTCTGACCGAGTTCCTGCTGGGATGAATCCCCTTAATTCTGGAACCATTGGTATTCGCATTCCTTATTCTGCGATCGCCTTGGAAATTCTCGCCCAAACTGGCCCTTTAGCGACAACTAGCGCAAATCTGTCGGGACAACCTCCCCTAATGCAAATGTCTGCGATCGCCCAGATGTTTCCTAGCGTAGCAACCCTGAATTGTGATAATTTAGAGGACGTTCAGGCGATCGGCAAACCCTCAACGGTCATTCAATGGACGGGTTACGGGTGGCAAACCTTGCGTCTTGGCGACCTTGTTTTTGAACCTATAATCTAAAAATTTTTAACAAATTCATGAGCGATATCGAGCAACTAACCACAGAATTAGAAAATACCCAAATCGCCTATCAAATGGCCCAGGAAATTAATCAACTTAAAACGGGTTTTTTGGGGAGAGCGGCCCATGAGTTGCGATCGCCTTTGAGTAGTCTAATTAGTTTACATCAATTGATTTTATTTGATTTTTGTGAAAATCCCGAAGAAGAAAAACAATTTTTAGAACACGCCTATCAATCAGCCCAAAAACTATTGGAAATGATTGATGAATTGATCCTAGTTTCCAAATTAGATTACGGCGCGATCCCGTTTAATGTTGAATCTCTGGATTTGAATTCAATTTGTTTTGAATTAGAGTCTCTCACCAAACTACAGGCCGCCAATCGTAATTTACGAGTAGTGATTACTCCTGACGCTGAACCTGTTCATGTTTTAGTCGATCAGGGTCGTCTGTTACAAACCCTTGTCATGTTGATCGATACGGGAATCCGAGAAATGGCTAAAGGATCGATTCAAGTCAGTATTAAAGGCAATAAACCTGAGAATTTAGCCCATATTGATCTGGATATTCCCTGTCCCTTAGAAAATTGGCAAAAAGATCCCGATTCTCCCCTGGATAGCCAAACAAAGAATATAGAACAATGGAAAAAATTTAGTGAAAATCTTCACCATTCCCCTAACATGAAATTCCTATTAGCGCAGACTCTCTTCCAAAAAATGGGCGGTGAACTGATTCTTTCATCTATCAATAAAGCGAATTCAACGGAAACGATCACACAGATACGGGGTGTGTTGCAATTAGTAACTCCTGCTGGATCAAACCTTGCTGAAGATTAATGACCATTGTGGTGGTCTGATTTTCCTCAAAACCAATGCGGCTATAAAAATTCTGTTCGTTAGTCGTCATTAGGTACACTTTTTCTACTTGATTGATATGGGGATGGGCTAAAACAGTTTGTACCAGTTTTCGTCCTAACCCTGCTCCTTGGTAGTCGGGATGGATGACCACATCCCAGATTGTCGCTCGATAAATACCGTCAGAGATAGCCCTCGCAAATCCTATCAGGCAGGAATGATCCCACACACTCACCACAGGCTCACTATAGGCGATCGCGATTTCGAGGGACTGGAGACTTCTATCCTTTGCCCAAAAAGCAGACACATTAAAGAGAGATTGCAATTTCTCCAGATCAATTAGGTTTTTATCAACAGAAAACTGAATATGACGACAATCCATAAAAAAGCTCAAAAAAAAGTTTAGTTAAGGGAAATTTCGAGGGAGTTACTTCACTGTGGTGATTATAATCAATCAATTCAACGAGATTTTGTAACAAAAATAACCATGACAATAAGAAATCAATCCTTTTTACCTGGCAAATGACGGTGCAAAATCCTCTATTTTTACTCTAAGTGTATTTTCCTATGATAATCTTGGTTTTGTAATGAGAGGAAGGATAATGAAAGCTTTTGAGGTAATGGCGACAGTTAGTAATTCTAAACAATTACTATTAGATAATGACTTAGATTGGAATATAAATAGATAATTACCGTGTAATAATGATTTGTTAAACCCGTCAATATTACCTAAAATGGAACCTAAAAATTAAAAACTATCATCATGACAGCAACAACCGAAAGTATTAATCATTTTTTAAATTTTTGTAATCAATATATTAGAGGTCGAGAACGTCAGGAATCTCAGACTTTTTTGATTGAATTTTTTAAGACTTTTGGTCATGAAGGGGTGATTCAAGCGGGAGCAACTTTTGATTTACCTATTCCCAAAGCCAGTCGTAAGGGCAATATTGGTTATGCTGATCTCTGGTGGCCACGCGATCGCCTAGCGACCTTACTGATTGAAATGAAATCACGGGGAGAAAATCTCAATAAACATTATGGGCAAGCCTGGGATTATTCCAAACAATTAACCCCCCGTCCCAAATATGTGATTTTATGCAATTTTGATGAATTTTGGATCTATGATTTTGATATTCAAATTGATACACCCTTAGATAAAATTCGGTTAATTGATTTATCGGAAAGATTAGAGGCTTTTCGGTTTATGGAATTCACGAGTGAACCGCCTCAATTTCGCAATAATCAAGTCGAAATTACTCAAGTTGTAGCCAAACGAATGGGAGCATTATATACCTTACTCAAAGCTCGGAGTAAAAAATCGGGTTTTACGGAATTAATTGCTCAAAAATTCACCCTGCAATGTGTCATGGCGATGTTTGCAGAAGATACAAAATTATTAAAAGATAGTTTATTTTCAGCTTGTTTGGAAGAATGTTTATCAGGAAAAAGTAGTTTTGATTTATTGAATGACGGACTTTTTCGACGAATGAATTCCCTTTCTAATCCTGTCGGACGTTATAAAAACGTCGATTATTTTAATGGTGGCTTATTTGCCCAAGTGCATCCCATAGAATTAAATCGAGAAGAATTAACTTATTTAAAATTAGCTGCCGATCAGGATTGGAGTAAGGTTCGGCCTGCAATTTTTGGTAGTATTTTTGAAAGTACGGTTAATGAAAATGAACGTCATATTGGGGGAATTCATTTTACTTCAGAGAATGACATTATGAAAATTGTCCGTCCCACTATTAGCCGTTATTGGGAAGAAAAAATTGAAGCGGCGAATACAGTTAAAGAATTAGAAGTGATTAAGTTAGAAATGCAACAATATCGAGTGCTTGATCCCGCCTGTGGTTCAGGCAATTTTCTCTATATGGCGTATCAAGAATTAAAACAAAATGAGCAAATTTTATTAAAAAAAATAGCCGAATTAAAGCAAAATTCTCAAACAGAAATTAGCTTTGTTACGCCGTTACAATTTTATGGAATTGATCGCAATGAATTTGCTGTTGAATTAGCTAGAGTTACCCTTTTAATTGCGCGGAAAGTTGCCATTGATAAGCTAGGATTAACGGAAAATCCTTTACCTTTGGATAGTTTAGATCAAAATATTATTAATCAAGATGCTTTATTAACGGATTGGCCCAAAGTTAACGCGATTATTGGTAATCCTCCTTTTCAATCCAAAAATAAAATGCAAAAGGAATTTGGTGCGAAATACGTCAATAAAATTCGAGAAAAATATCCTGATATTCCTGGTCGGGCCGATTATTGCGTCTATTGGTTTCGCAAGGCCCATGAACAGTTACCCGAAAATGGTTGTGCGGGATTAGTCGGAACTAATACCATTCGCCAAAATTATTCCCGTGAAGGCGGTTTGGATTATATTGTTAATAAAAAGGGAACGATTACAGAGGCAGTTTCAACTCAAGTTTGGTCGGGTGATGCGGTGGTTCATGTGTCGATTGTGAATTGGGTTAAGGGAGAAAAATTAGGGAAAAAGAAACTTTCGATTCAGTTAGGAGACAATGAAAATAGCCCTTGGGAAACGGTGGAATTAGATTATATTAATTCAGCGTTATCAGCAAAAACGAATGTTACTCAAGCCAAAAAGATTTTAGCAAATGCTAATTCAGAAGCTTGTTATCAAGGACAAACCCACGGCCATGAAGGATTTTTATTAACGCCAATTGAATTTCAGACATTATTTAATGATAAGATTTCCCGATCTATTATTCATCCTTATTTAACAGGTGACGAATTATTAACGCATCCTCAAGGTTTACCTTCTCGTTATATTATCGATCTGAATCATTGCTCTGATTTGAAGTCAGCTAAAAAATATACCAAAGCTTTTAAGCATATCGAAAAATCTGTTTTTCCCACGATGAAAGCTAATGCTGAAGAAGAAAAAATTAAAACAGGAAAATCAATAGGCCCGCGTCAAAGCCACTTTCGACATTGGTGGAAATATTGGCGAGATAGACCCGAATTAATTCAAAAAATTAGTACAATTCCCCGCTATATTGTTTGTTGTCAAGTAACAAAACGTCCTATTTTTGAGTTTATTCACCCTGAAATTCGTCCCAATGCTGCTTTAATTGTGTTCCCTTTAGCAGATGATTATTCCTTTGGATTATTGCAATCAAATATTCATTGGCAATGGTTTACTAATCGTTGTTCAACATTAACAGCCCGATTTCGTTATACATCTGATAGCGTTTTTGATACCTTTCCTTTTCCCCAAAATCCGACCATTGAACAAATCAGAAAGGTTGCTGATGCCGCCGTCCAAGTCCGACAAGTTCGCCGACAAATCATGATAAAAAATCAATGGAGTTTACGAGAAATCTATCGCAATCTAACCGATAAACCTGATAGTGAAAATAGTCAATTACTCCAACAAATCCAACTTAATTTAGATAATGCAGTGCGTTCTGTCTATGGAATGTCAAGCGATGAAGACCCGTTACAATTTTTGCTTAATCTGAATTTAGAAGTAACCGAAAAAGAAGCTAGAGGAGAGCCTATTTTGACGGCGGGTTTACCTGCAATTATTGCTGATCCTGATAACTTTATTACCGATGATTGCGTTAAAATGCCTCTGCAAAATTAATTAGAATTAAAACGCGATCGCCTTTAGTGGATTTTGCTATCATGATATTGGTTTTGTAATGAGAGGAACGATAATGAAAGCTTTTGAGGTAATGGAGACAGTTATTAATTCTAAACAATTACTATTAGAGTATCTTATAGGGGAATTAAACGAAGGATTTCTTCCCCTCAATTGACCCTAGATTAAGAATCAGGCCAGTAAATTATTTAAAAATAATCTGCCCTCCATCGGTTCATACTCATCCTCTAATAACCATAACTTCGCCGTTTCATAATCATCACTGGAAAATATTACTCGATAATCCTTTGCTGGGTCATAAATAAAACATTTACCACCCTTATCTGCTAACAACAAAAGTAGATAGGGAGGTGTTAACATCGGATCGATCCAAACCTCTGTAAATTGCCAATCAATCTCTACTTGGACTGGTTCTGGGGATAACATGATATTTGTTGTCATCATTGATTTTTATTTCTCCATAATAAAGATTTAATATTTTCCCATCGGGACTCATTCGATAACCAATCACATCACTAAAATACAAACCATATCGCTCATATTTTCTGACTTTACCTGTGTATTCTCCTTTTTCAATAATCAATTGAGCAACATTTTCTAAGGTTTCAATATCTTGGCACTGGTATCGTCTAGTTGGAGGCTGTAAACGTTGCAATACAAGAGGTTCAACAAAGCAGGCGAATTTGGAGTAAGTCCTCCCAAGTTAACCCTTTTTCAATGATACCGAGAGCTACAGCGGGAACTTTT
>JBEIFD010000021.1:0-14505 GCA_040382535.1 Merismopediaceae cyanobacterium | reverse complement strand
TGTATGAAACTGACAGTTTAGTAATTCGCAATAAGCTACAGTTGCGATTGGGCGATCCCTATTTAGCGAAAATGCGGGGATTGTGGGAAGAATACGTCAGACACGCCTTTGACTCCATGCCCAATGTGGAATGGGAAGCTCATTTAAGTGATTCAGGCGAAGATATTTTGATTGATTAATACTTTAGGTGATCGCCGTTTATCGGTTGTTTATCGGTTTTGTCAGACCCCTATCTCAATAAAATCAGGTTAAATTAAACATAGATTTCTATAACTCCCAAGCTTTATACAAACCCATGAAAATTAGTCAAGCCGAATATCGTCAACGCCGCGATCGCCTGATGGAAAAACTCGGTCAGGGAACTGCCATTGTCCAGAGTGCGCCCACCGCCGTTATGCACAACGATGTGGAGTATGTCTATCGTCAAGACAGTGATTTTTTCTATTTAACGGGTTTTAATGAAGCCGAAGCCGTTGCGGTATTTTCACCCCACCACGAAGAACATCAATTTATTCTCTTTGTCCAACCCAAAGATCCTGAAAAAGAAACTTGGACGGGTTATCGCTGTGGCGTGGAAGGAGCGAAGGAATTGTATGGAGCCGATGCCACCTATTCTATTAGTGAACTCGATGAAAAATTACCCCAATATCTCGAAAAGTGCGATCGCATTTATTACCATTTAGGTCGGGATCATCACTTTAATGAAGTCGTTTTAAACCATTGGCAAAAAATGATGCAGGGCTATGGAAAAAGAGGAACTGGCCCGCAAGCGTTAGAAAATATTCATCCCGTTTTACATCCCCTAAGACAAGTCAAAAGTGAAGCTGAAATTGATCTATTGCGAAAAGCAACGGCTATTTCTGCCGAAGCCCATAACCGCGCCAGGGAATTTGCCAAAGTGGGACATTATGAATACCAAATCGAAGCCGAAATTGCCCACACTTTTCGATTACAAGGAGGCATGGGAACCGCCTATCCTTCCATTGTTGCCTCTGGAGCCAATGCCTGTATTCTGCACTATATTAACAACGATCAACAGGTTCAAGAAAATGATTTAATCCTGATTGATGCGGGCTGTTCCTACGAATATTACAACGGAGATATTACTCGAACTTTTCCTGTTAGTGGTAAATTTACACCCGAACAAAAAGCCCTTTATGAAATCGTTTTAGCGGCCCAATTAAAAGCAATTGAACAAGTACAAGTGGGTAATCCCTATAATCAATTTCATGATACGGCAGTGAGAACTATTGTCGAAGGATTAATGGATTTAGGATTATTAGTTGGCGACATTGAAGAGATTATTAAAGAAGAAAAATATAAGCCTTTTTATATGCACCGCACTGGGCATTGGTTGGGTTTAGATGTCCATGATGCGGGATTCTATAAGGTGGGAGCCGAAAGTTGGCGATCGCTACAAGCAGGTAATGTTTTAACCGTAGAACCAGGCATTTATATTGGCTCCGATATTAAACCCTTTGAAGGTCAGCCTGAAATTCCCGAAAAATGGCGCGGTATTGGCATTCGGATAGAGGATGATGTTTTGGTAACGGAAAACGGGCCAGAGGTTTTAACGGCGGCAGTTCCCAAATTAATTGAGGATCTGGAGAATTAATCAAAAATATGCTGAAGAGGGTTAAGCCCAAGATAATTCGTCTATCATCGTCACTATTTATACTGGAGATCTGATCGCAAAGGACAAGAGTTAGCGAATGCTGAAAACCAACCTGCAAATTTTGCCCAGTAGTGATGACCTGATTGACTCAGACGACATACCTGTGGATAACGAAGATCAAAATTTTGTCCCCAATTTTCTCCTGTTTCTGCTGGAATCTATCTGGAAGCATCGTGAAGATTGGTTTTTTGCGGTGGATATGGGGGTTTACCATACGACAGGGTTAAATCCGAGGGTTCCTGTAGTTCCCGATGGCTTTCTCAGTTTGGGGGTAGAACGTCGGAAATCGGGCAAATATCGCCGTAATTATGTGGTCTGGGAAGAGCAAGAAATCGTTCCTATCTTCGCGCTAGAAGTCGTTTCCCAATCACCAGGGGGAGAATATGATGAAAAAATGGCTATTTATCGTCAATTAGGGATAAATTATTATGTTATTTATAATCCTCAATTTTGGCAACGCGATCGCCATTTACCCTTTGAAGTTTATAAATTGGTGGCAGGAAATTATCAGTTACAAAAAGGTGAACCCTTTTCGATGCCAGAAATTGGCTTGGGAATTGGTCGATGTGATTTGCCCTTAGATCCTCTCGGTCGGGAAGTTTTAACTTGGTTTAATCATCAGGGCGATCGCTATTTGACGACGGAAGAACAACTGAATTTGGAGCGACAGAGAGCGGATATCGCGCAACAGCAATTAGAATCCCTACTTGCCCAAATGCGTTCGTTAGGAATCAAGCCAGAGCAAGAGATTTAGCTTGATAGTCTTTTGGCTTTTTGGAGAAAAACAATCGCGCCTTTCGTCTCAATAGTGTAAAGAGCAGAATAAACTCTATCCAAAAGTTACTTGGCCCCTAAGCGTCTGGTTTACGGCGTAAGTGGGCAATTCCATCGAGAAAAAGCTGAAATAGTTCCCTTTCTTGCTTAAAAAATTGATAATTCTTTGACTTGCGAAAGTAACGGGCAAATGCCCAACGTCCTCCTTCAATCAGCAAGTAAAGACTACAAGCGATAACGAGATACTGCCACAGGTTTAAGCCCAAAGTAAACCCAAACAGGAAACGCATCAAGATAGAGGACTCCAATATTAAAAACGGGATCTCAATCAAGGTTTCGGTTAAAACGACTTTCCAACCTATCCCCAAGAGTTTTTTAAAAATGGGAAAACGAGAAACAAGGCGGACAAACCATTGACGCAGGCAACTCATGGCAGTAACAGACGGGGATTATTTTAAAGCTTCTCATAATTCTTTCATATTTTGGGGCATTCAGAACCAACCTTGCCCCGTCAATTTCCCATTCCCCATACTGTTTTCAAGCTATTCTGTCAGTTTTGATCTGTCCTAATCCTGATTTAACTGCCTTTCACCTTAAACTCAAAGATAGATTGAATTAAATGAATCTGGAGACAAAAGCAACGGTCAATGCTATCATCTATGGGCATAAAGAAAAGTAACTGAAGAAATAGGGCAATTAACATGGTGCAGGCACCTGTCTCTCCGGTGGTGTTAGTTATTCTAGACGGTTGGGGTTATCGTCAAAACGAACGGGCTAATGCGATCGCGTTGGCTGAAACTCCGATTATGGATAGTGTGATGGAAACCTATCCGTCAACTCTGATCAATACCTCTGGTAAGGATGTCGGCCTTCCCAAGGGACAAATGGGTAATTCAGAAGTCGGTCATCTTAACCTCGGTGCTGGCCGAGTGGTTCCCCAGGAATTGGTGCGAATTTCCGATGCAGTAGAAGACAAAACCCTGTTTGAAAACTCAGCATTGTTAGCGGTTTGTAAGGATGTCCGCGATCGCCAAAGTAAGCTTCATTTAATCGGACTTTGTTCCGAGGGTGGCGTGCATTCCCATTTAGACCATTTATTAGGGCTATTGGATCTGGCCAAATTACAAGGGTTGGGAAATGTTTGTGTTCATGCCATCAGCGATGGACGCGATACCCGTACCACTGAAGGCGTAAATGCCCTAACCCAAATCCAGAATCATATAGATAAGATTGGCATCGGTCGGATTTCTACCCTCAGTGGACGTTACTTCGCAATGGATCGCGATCGCCGATGGGACAGGGTAAAAAAAGCTTACGACGTAATTACTCAGGAAGGTTTAGGAGATGGGCGTAGTGCCATTCAAGTCCTAAAGGATTACTATGCCCAGGATATTACCGATGAATTCATTCCTCCCACTCGCATTACCAATGGAGCCATTGAACCTGGCGATGGCGTAATCTTTTTCAATTTCCGCCCCGATCGCTCTCGACAAATGTGTTATGCCCTGCTCAATCCCAGTTTTGATGGTTTTGAACGAGAAAGGATCGAATCCCTAAGTTTTGTTACCCTTACCCAATACGATCCCCATTTACCCGTTAAAGTCGCCTTTGAACCCCAAAACTTGAATAATATTCTGGGTGGAGTGATTGCTAGGGAAGGTTTTAAACAATTTCGGACGGCTGAAACAGAAAAATATCCCCACGTCACCTACTTTTTTAATGGAGGACTCGAAAATCCCTTTGAAGGGGAAGACCGAGAATTAATTCAAAGCCCAATGGTCGCGACCTATGACCAATCTCCTGCGATGTCTGCGGCGAAAGTTACCGATGCGGCCTGTACTGCGATCAAAAAAGGAATTTATACCCTCGTCGTCATGAACTATGCCAATCCCGATATGGTGGGTCATACAGGCAATCTAGAAGCCGCCATTACTGCCATCCAAACCGTTGATCAATGTATCGGGAAATTACTGAGCAGTATTAGTAAAATGGGCGGTACAGCGATTATTACCGCCGATCACGGTAACGCGGAATATATGAGTGATGAAAACGGCAATCCCTGGACAGCCCACACCACCAATCCCGTTCCCCTAATTCTGGTCGAGGGAGAGGGCAGAAAAATTCTAGGGCATGGGGGAGATGTTAAACTACGAGAAGGTGGACGGTTAGCCGATATTGCTCCAACGATTCTGGATATTCTGCAATTACCCAAACCCTCGGAAATGTCGGGAGAGTCCTTAATTGAGTCTCCCCTAGTAGAAACAAAGGTTTCTCGTACCCCTGTGCGGATTGCTCGTTAAATTTAGTTAATCGTTACCTATTGACCTTTTTTGAAAGAAAATCAACCCTATGACTCTTGTAGATCTAATTCGTATCATTTGGACTATCTCTGCGGCCCTTTTGGTAGTGCTTGTTTTGCTCCATAGCCCCAAAGGTGACGGACTCGGCGGTATTGGTGGCCAGTCTCAATTATTTACCAGTGCCAAAAGTGCAGAAAAAACCCTGAATCAAATTACTTGGACATTGAGCAGTATTTTCATGAGTCTAACGGTGGTACTGAGTGCAGGTTGGTTGGCTAAATAAACGGCTAAAACGAGCAAGAAAATTTTATTTAGGGCTGGTAGTCGTTGCCAGTCTGTTTCTATTTATTTGGAATCCCTTATCGGTAACGGCGGAAAATCCGTCTTCTCTTCCCCCTCTCAAGGTTCATCCCCTACCCCCTAGTTTGGCGAAAATTTCTCCCGACCTCAAGGCAGGTAACTATTTTGATCAAATTGAGTCAACACCTTTCGGTTATTTAATTTGGTCTGAATTTCCCATTAAAGTCTATCTTGATCGCCCCCCCGAAAAGGATGATTCATCAGCCAGTTATCAACGCTTTCAGCAATGGACAGAAGCCGTCCTCCAGGCGATCGCGGATTGGAATATTTATTTACCCCTTAGTGAGATCACAGATCCTCAAAAAGCAGACATCCTCATTCAACGCCTAGAACCGCCTTTAGGAAGAAAGATTGACCCCGACACAGGGCAAATCCAAATTCCCCGCGCTCGGACAGCCCAAACCCGTTATCAATTTTATTCAACCGAGACTGACCCGACCCTTTTGTTTGCTCGAATGACTATTCAAGTCAAACCAGGACTGAGTCCAACGGCAACTTTAGCCGCCATTCGCCATGAATTAGGTCATGCCTTGGGAATCTGGGGTCATAGTCCCGTCGAAGAAGATGTTATGTTTTATTCCCAGACAAAAAAATCGCCCCCCATTTCTACAAGGGACGTTAACACGCTCATCAAAATTTATCAACAACCAACGCGGTTGGGTTGGCCATTACCTAAATCCTAAGCTTCTTCCGAATTAGTGGATTGTTTTTTAGCAAACTCTTTTTGACAACGAGAGGCAAACCCTAAAGCCGCCATAGAACCAAGAATGGTTAAAGGTTCAGGAACGGGAGTAGGAGAAAGTGGCTGGCCACCAAAGTTAGCATTCACAAAACCAAGGGGTACACTTGTTGCCGTAATGGTAAAGGTTTGAAGGCGAAAACTTCTATTTGAATAGAGACTACCGTCTGTCGTAAACTCTGCACGGGTTTTATTCCACAAGGTCTGATCAGGATCAAAAATTGTATCAGCAGAAATCATTCCTGATTGATTCGTTTGAGGTGCCGTCAGGGCCGCGTTACTGATTCCCTGAAAGCCTCTTACCGTGAGTGTTTCACCACTGTAAATATAGTCGCCATAGTAGCCAGAAGAGTCAGATTGAAGTTCAAAATTGAAATCAAAACCGCCCTCTGGATTAGGAGCTTGATTCAAATAACGGAATTGAAAAGCCTCCGCTTTAGGGATTAAAGTAACAACTCCTAAACCCGCTAGTGCTAAACCTAAAGAAAGTTTTTTGAGATTCATTATGACTAAACTCCCCATCATGGGAAGGACAAATTGATAAAGTAAAAACGGTTAGTGTCTTGATTCGCACTACCGACTCGTGCCTTTTGAAGCCCTTATGCAAGTAAGGTTCGATTTTTTGTCTTTGACCCAGCACGAAAGATTCGTGAGACCAACCTAAATCCCTTAAATTTAAGCGATAAAATTTAACAGAATTCTCAGGGTCTTTGGCGATTATTATAAAATGAAAAAATCCTATATGTCAAACAAGTTGAGAATCGATTCAGGGCGATCATATCTATCAAAGAAGATGCTGTGTTTTATTCCCAGACAAAAAAATCGCCCCCAATTTATCAACAACCAACGCGATTGGGTTAGCCATTGCCTAAATCCTAAGCTTCTTCCGAATTATCCGAATTAGTGGATTGTTTTTTAGCAAACTCTTTTTGACAACGAGAGGCAAACCCTAAAGCCGCCATAGACCCAAGAATGGTTAAAGGTTCGGGAACAGGAGTTAGTGGAAGTTGGTTGCCCCCAAAATCTGGATTAATGATATTGTTATCCACACTCGCTGCCGTAACAGTAAAGGTCTGGAATCTGACAGGACGACGCTGGGCAATAATTTCACCGATTGTCGTAAAAGTTGCAGAAGTGTTATTAAAAGTCGTCTTAGTAGGATCGAAGGTTGAATCGGAATAAATGACTCCCGCTTGATTCGCTTGAGGGGGAGTC
Source organism: Merismopediaceae cyanobacterium (assembly GCA_040382535.1). Taxonomy (GTDB): domain Bacteria; phylum Cyanobacteriota; class Cyanobacteriia; order Cyanobacteriales; family Microcystaceae; genus Snowella. The sequence goes on along the minus strand of JBEIFD010000021.1, from coordinate 7,442 downwards.
AAGGATGCCGCTTGCACTTGTTGAAAACCACGGAGTACCAGGGACTGGTTAGTCAAAACAGTATCGCCAGGATCGGCCTGAAATTCAAAGTTAAAATCAAAGAAACCAGCAGTCGAACTCTGAGACGAATTGAGGTAAAAGAATTGAAAAGCCTGGGCTTTAGGAGTCAAGGTCACAAAAGCTAAACCAGCTACTGTCAAACCGAAAGAAAGTTTTTTGAAATTCATTATGGACACAATCCCCATCACGAGAAGAATAAATTAAGACGTTAAACCCAAAGTGCAAAGTTTAGAAAAATCCTAACGCTCATTCTAAGGTAAAAAATGCTATCTGGCAATATACATTGGAAATTAAGTCAGAGCGATCGCCTCTCTCGAAGAAGATGTACTGTTTTATTCCTCAATACAAAACAGTCCCCATTTCGACAAGGGACGTTAATATTCTCATCAAAATTTATCAATCGCCAGCGAGACTTGCTTGGCTATTCCGTCAAGCCTAAGCTTCCTCTAAAGTTTCTTCCGAATTAGTAGATTTCTTTTTAGCAAACTCTTTTTGGCAACGAGAGCCAAAACCCAAAGCCGCTAACGATCCCAAAATGGTCAAAGGTTCAGGAACGGGAGTAGGAGCAAGAGAGTTTCCAGCAAAGTTAGTATTCACATAACCAGAGGGAACACCTGTTGTAGTAATTGAAAAAGTCTGATGACGAGTCGGCCGCGATATACCAGCGAAATTAGCAGTTGCAGTAAAAACAGCCGTATCTGAAGTGTACGAGGTCGTTTTAAATGAATCGGATGCTAGTAAGACTCCTGGCACATCGTCGATATAATTAGTCAACTTTATCTCTGAAATACCAGTAAAACCACTAATGCTCAACTCATCATCTTTTTGAATGATGTCACTTGGGCCGTTAGTGACTAACTCGAAGTTATAAGTGTTATTACTGCTACCAATAAAGTTGAATTCATAGGCTTGGGCTTGGGTGGTTAGAGCGACAATGCCTAAGCCAGTCAAGGCTAAGCTGAAAGAGAGATTTTTAAGAGCCATTATTGACGAACTCCCCATCACGAGAAGGATAGATTGAAACGTTAAGGTTAAAATAAAAAATTCAATAGAATTCTATTGGTCATTTTAGGTTAAAAAATTCTATCTGGCAAATGTAGCGGCATTCACATGAGTAAGGCATTCCCAATATCTATGAACAAAGGGTTTAACCCCCTTGTCCGTATCTCCTTCAACAATGGTCTGTCTTAACATTTTTGTCGTAGTGAATTTTTAAGTTCTGGGCATATTCCATCTCTGAAAGATGGGAGAAAAAACTACCATTATCTTCTTGCCCAATAAGTCATCCGCCAAATTCCGATAAACCAGACTCCCGCAATCAACGCGCCAATATTCCACTTGACAGACCGTTTAATTAAATCGAAGGATTGCTTAGAAAGGGCTTCTTTGGCTTGATTGTTTAATCGTTCTTCTGCACCATTCATAAAAGCCTTCAGATCTTTTTTGACGGTGTCAACGGGTTCTCCAGGTTTCGGCGTGATGGCAATTCCTCCTTTTTCTAAAACGCTTAAAAGTTCCTTTAGTTGTTGTTCATTGCTGATACTGGATAATTGGGTTTGAACTTCTTTAATTTGGGCTGTTTGTTTATCTAATTGGCTTGTCACTTGGGTTTTGTTAATTTCATTGATACGAATGGTATTAACGATTCCCAAAGGAAGCATTAGACAATAAATAAGACCCACGATCAGTGCTAACCATGACAAAATCCCTAACGTTTTCATTTCCCACCGACTTCTTTCTGTCATTGCTCCCGTAAAGATGAGGACAAATCCCATCAAGGGAACGACGACTTTTTCGACTAAGGCACCAATCGTTTGAAATTCCCAGTTGGGATTCATGAATTGTAGGGGCGTAAGGGTGTCGGCCAGATCAAATAAGGTGAACAGCAATAAGGCATAACCCAAGAAGCGCAAAATACTAATCGCTTGTCGAAAACTAAAGTCTATTTCTTGGATATTTTCGATATCATCGCTAGTTTCTAAGTTTTCTAATGGGTTTTGTAAGTTATTATCGTCTATGGGAAACATAAGTTATTTTAATAATATTTGAAGAAATTTAATCTCAACAGTTGTGTTAGTTGTGTTAAGGACGAAATTGTTCAAAGCGCGATCGCCAATATTCATTCCAAGAGACCCAGGCTTTTTCCAAGGTCAAGTAGTCCGACGATGGGGAATTCTGCTCGGTTCCGCTCAGGGACATATCAATCCATAAACAACGGTTATCCAAAAGCAGTACTTTGCCAATCACCCAAGGTAGAAAACGCTCTGGTCGAATATCCGATTGATAGCGGACTTGGAGGAACTGTTCTCGCTTAAAGATATTACCACCTTTGGGGGTTAAACAGGTTGTTAGATGGGGCTGTTGATTTTGGGTGAAAACACCATAATAACCCAATTCTTTTTTTTCACGGATCAGCAAAGAAGAGGGAATTCCTTGATTGTAATAGGTCAAATAGGCTTTAACATCTCCTACGCTAGGGGAAAAGTATCGCATCTTAATGGTCAAAACTTGTTTTCCCTGTCGATACTGGTAGGACTTTCCGTTGACAAAACCCAATAATTTATCGGCATCGGGCTGAGATAGGGAGGCTTCTTTGTCGGGACTGATTGCTGACTGCCATTCGGGAAGGGATATCTCGTCGGGAAACGCAACGGGAAGATTTTGATTGACGGCAGGAAAAAATGCCACTTTGGTGAAGGCGATCGCGGCACTCCCCAAAAGAGTGGCTAAAACAACTCGTCTAAATAGAGTCCAGGGTTGGTTAGGATTAGGAGTTGAAAGAGAGAGTTGATCGGAATTATCCTGAGATTCAGTGGCGGGATTACTAGATAATTTCATGACTGGGCATTTTCTCGTCGTAATAGAAAAAGATAATAAGAACCAAAAATAATAACGACCGTAAAGGTAAAGGTCAAAGACCCCGTTCCCTCGTGCCAATAGGTAAAGGCATCTGGATTATTTGGGCTAAGAACCGCTAAGAGTCCCACTCGTACCAAATTCATGAGAAAGGCTAATGCCAAAGCAACAACGGGTACAAACATAATATTTTTGCGATTTGATAAGGGGAATACTAATAGAAAAATAATCGCAACTCGAATCAAGTAAATAAGATTACTTACTCCCGCACAGGCATCATTAATAACAACGCCTCCAGAGGGAAAAAGGAGTTGATTAGCTTGGGTAGAAACTTGAAAACCCAGATACCACAAAACGAAGCCAACAATTTTTGTAATTAACAAGGATAAAAAATGGGAGATATTAAAAAGCCCTAAACCCAACTCCTTTGGGACGGCTAAAAGCCCTAAAATAATCAATTCCCTCCAATATTGACGAATTCCTTTGAAACCAGAGGCGATTAACGCTAGTCCGAATCCTCCCAAAAGAGGAATAAAACTTAAGCCTGGATTGACTGTTGCATTGGCTGTCCGCAGTAAAATAATCCCGATTAAAAATGCTCCTAATAAGGTCGCCCCAATCCCACTCTCTAACTGGAGAGATTGACGTTTGCGATTGATGAGGGAACCCACTGCAAACCATACCAGAATGCTTAAACCCAGAAAGTCTTGGGCATCAGCAGTGCGGTCGGTCAGGGTAAAGTGGATGGCAACTAAGCAACCTGCCAAGCCTAATAGCCAAAATCGAGGATTTTTAAGGTCACTAACGGTGGGAAGGGGAAATTTTGTCATAAATCTCTAATTGCTTTCCCGAAAGGGGTTGTAGTTTATTGTGAAACTGACTCGCAATTTATTCAGTTTATTGTAAAGGAGTCGTTGCATCAAAACAACTTCACTATTGTGGGGTAACCATAGAAAAAGAGGATAGATTCGCTGGTTCTTCTATCCCCTTTGATTGCGTTGTGCGTTGATTGATATGTTTTTTGAGTTTGATGGCGATCGCCTAACGGATTTACTCAGCTTCCGTCTCAAAGGATTCTGGGTTAGCAATGTAGAAAAAACTGAGATGATAGAGTGTTTTTTTCCAAGGATGGGCTTGAATTTCGCGAATGACTGCTTTTCCTTCCCAAGATAATTCGGGAACTTGAACATCGATCAACGTGGTATTCGCCTTTGCCTTTTTGAGCAGATTCGTTGCGTCTTTGGTATTAACAATCAAGGAAATCGATTCTGCTCCCTGATGACCATAAAGATTGGCGGGGACTAGTCCTTCCCGACGGAGGGCATTGGGTTTACTGTTTTCTGGACGTTTTTGACATTCAATAGTGAGAGACATAGGAATTTTGGGTTTGAATAGGGTTTGATAGTTATTTTGAAAAATGAGTCCAAAATCGCAGAATTTTGCTTAGCTAGACGTAATAACGGGAGTTCCATTAGCATCTAGCAAAGCTCGTTTTGGCCCATGAATGGGATCTTCGACAATAATGGTCTGATCTCGACTTGCTCCTAAAGAGACGATCGCAATGGGAACAGCCATTAATTCTGCCAGAAACTTGAGATAATCCAGGGCTTGTTTCGGTAAATCTTCGAGCAAACGACATTCTTCCGTAGAGGTTTTCCAACCAGGAAGGGTTTTATAAATGGGTTTACAGCGAGCAAATTCACTGGCATTGCCAGGAAAATGATCACAGGTTTTACCATCCAATTCGTAGGCGACACAGACGTTGATTTCGTCTAATTCATCGAGAACATCTAATTTAGTGATCGCTAAACAATCTAATCCATTGATCCGAACGGCATAGCGTCCAATTACGCCATCGAACCAGCCACAGCGACGGCGGCGACCCGTAGTCGTCCCAAATTCAGCCCCGCGATCGCAGAGCATTTGGTTGAGATCTCCGTCTAATTCCGTTGGAAAAGGCCCCTCTCCCACACGGGTGGTGTAGGCTTTGGCGACCCCAATCACCCGGTCGATCATGGTCGGGCCAATGCCAGAACCCACACAAGCCCCTCCCGCGATCGGATTAGAGGAAGTGACGTAGGGATAGGTTCCATGATCCAAATCTAATAACGTACCTTGCGCCCCTTCAAAAAGAATATTTTTTCTTTTTTGGATCGCGTCATAGATCTTTAAGGAACTATCGATCACATGGGGACGCAGGCGATCGGCATAGACTTGATATTCCTTAATCACTTCTTCTGGCTCAAGGGGGGGCAGATTATAGAGTTTTTCTAAAATGACATTATTATAGTTAATCGCCCAGGTTAATCTTTTTCGCAGGGTATCGGCATCCATCAAGTCAATCACTCGAATACCAGTACGTTCAGATTTATCGGCATAGGTCGGCCCAATTCCCCGTCCTGTTGTCCCGATTTTATGCTTACCACGCTGTTCCTCAGAGGCCTGGTCAATCAACCGATGATAGGGCATCGTAATATGGGCAGTCTGAGAGATAAAGAGGTTACTTGCAGAGACATTCAGCCGTTCTAACTGGTCAAATTCCTGGAGAAGAATTTTGGGGTCGATAACCGTTCCTGAGCCAATAATACATTCGGTATCAGGATAGAGAATACCCGACGGAATTAAATGTAATTTGAATGTCTGGCCTTTAACTACAATGGTGTGTCCGGCGTTGACTCCCCCCTGGGGACGAACGACAACATCGGCTGACCGACTTAATAAATCGGTAATTTTTCCTTTTCCTTCGTCGCCCCACTGAGCGCCGATCACAATAACGTTAGCCAAGGGTTTCTTGAATTACTAAAGTTCACACAAACTATCATCATTACACTGCCCAAGCCCTATGTCAATATTTTCTGAAGATCGAACATAAAATTAATGTCAATAGGTCAATAGGTCAATAGGTCAATAGGTCAATAGGTCAATTAGGTGAAATTTGCCTAATTTTAACCTGATTTTTCTGTTTTAATAGAGAATGGTCTCCAAAAAATTTAGATATAGGTTTTAAACTTTCATGCCAAAACTCTTATTGACAACGATTAAGATCATTTCCACTATTCTTATTGTCGGCCTATTGGGATTGGAACTCAGGAATCTCTACGCCGTACAAAGCCAGATGACTCCCCTCGATTTACCTTTTCCTTTGTTCTGGATTGGACGCTTTGCTTTGGTTGCTCATTTTCTAGAAGGGATCGTTGCTTTTATTTATGCGCCTTCTCGTAATCAGCCAGCGATCGCGTCGGGGATCTATACCTTTTTTGTCGGGACGGTGGGTTTAGTTGAATTGTTTGAATTGCAGAGTAGAAAGAATGATGATTGACTCCCCCCAATTAATGAGTGGGTATGAGGTGAGGAAGCCCAGGGAGCGACCAAAATTTTGGCCCAAAATCAAGTCAGACACTTCTATTGGAAAAAGAAGTAGAAAAAAGAAACCAAAAGAGATAGAGTAAATACAGTAAATATTGTTATGTGCAGAGGTGCGCTCTTATGTTGTCTATCGATATCAGGAATAAAAAGGCTCTTGCGATCATCGATAAGCTACTGATTTATCCCCCTTTTAAGTCTGAAAATGATCGTCGTGGGATTGTTGCTTCAGTCGTCACTAAGGTTATTTTGGCTTTACAGGATGAGGAGGAAATCAAAGCGATCAGTGAGTTTGTGATGACTGAGTCAAGCGATGATAAGGATATCAAAATTCGCGAACTAGAAAACGAACTCAAGCGTCTGCGAGCAGAGTTAAAGAAAAACGGTTAAGCATTAGTTTAACTGAGGACTATTTGAGAGCTTACTCTAATCCTAGAATAAGCTCTCTATCTGGCAAAAATAAGGGTTTCGGCTATTCCAATACCTTTACAGAGACTCTTCAATAGGCAAAAAAAAATCCCAACAACAGGGATTTTCTAGTCAAAGAGAAATTGTTGCCTTAGAACTTGATTTGAATTTCACCGAGTCCAGGAGCCGTAGGAATATTATCACCATCGCCCAAAGCAGGAGACGGAACATCTTCAATCAAAATTTGTTGCTTGTCTTTTTCCGTTAACGTAATAGGACTGAGGGTTCCTGCGGTGCTATTGAGTTGATAGGCTTGAATGATAGTATCCGTCGGGCAGCACATTGGATCGGTCGGTTTTGCCTTGAGCATTTTGACCCGTATCGCCCCATTTTTAATGGTTAGACTTTTAATTTGTACCCGATCGCCTAAGAAATAAGTATCAGGATTACTCGGTAGTTTGTCTGATGGGGATTGAGTCACTGCGGGCAAATACATAAACGTCCCCGAACCTCCTGTTTCCACCGCTAAAATAACCGCCGCATCATCGGTGCCATCTTGATTGAGATCTCCAATGGCGATCGCTTTCCCCAAAGTTACTGAGAACTGATCGCCTTGGTATTGACCATTCGTTAGCGTTACAGAACCGCGATCGGGAATTTGATAGGTCGCATTGGCTAAAATTTTAGGAGTTAAAGTTTGTCTTTTGGCTGTCGAGGTTTGGGCAATAAGGCTAGAAGATACAGGGTTAGCTTGT
>JBEIFD010000020.1:0-14693 GCA_040382535.1 Merismopediaceae cyanobacterium | reverse complement strand
CGTTTTTTTTCGGACTTACGCACTCTTACTACTTATTTTGTCTTTGATCACTGGCAACACCTTCTTGATTTTATGCTTGAGCAATTTGACCCTCTGCTCCCCGCTAATTCCTCCTGATTTTTCAAATTTAGAATTGCTGCCCAATTTGTTTCCCCTTGTTCGTAAATAACCGTGTACTTCTTCATGGTTTATCTCCTAATTGAGCTTGTTTCCAAATTGCTGACAGCGTTCCTGTTGGTATATCGTTACTTAACTTATTTGAAACAACGACAACTTTTATGAAGTCAGTATAAGAATCTTTTATTCGCGATCGCATTCAGAAATATAGTTTTGCATCTTCCAAATGTTTAATTAAAGTGCTGTGGGGCAAGGGGCCTTCCAGATGTTGCCAGGGTAATATTTGATCCACTGACCAATTTTGAAAAACATAATAATCTAAATCAGGAAGCTGTCCTTTTAATTCCTTAAAGGCTCTTTTATAACTCCCTAACGTATCTCCATAATGTCGGGTTAATTCTAGTAGGGGAGTCAAACGGCGATCGCCACGAGAAATGAGGGTTTGAATCACTGACCAGTTATAACTTTCAGGACGAAACTCAATCCCTTGAGAATGTAAGTTTTTTTGGAAAGATTTTAAGCGTTTTTCTGCCTGGGGATTAACACCAAACCACTGAAAAGGTGTATGGGATTTGGGAACAAAGGTGCTACAACCAAAGGTTAATCGTAAACCTGGGGCAGTTTTTTTAACTAAACGTAAAAGCTCAACGGTTTCAGAAATATCCGCTTCTGATTCTCCTGGAATTCCTGCCATACCATAGAATTTTATATTATGTAATCCGCCCGATTTAGCATTAATTGCCGCTTGTAAAATTTCTTCATTACTCAGTTTTTTATTAACAATTTTACGGATTTTTTCACTTCCACTTTCAATGGCGATCGTGATCGAACGAGTGTCTCTTGAAGCAAGCGTTTTGGCTAATTTTTCTGTGACGGTATTCGTCCGAACTGAGGCAATACTGAGGCGAATATGTTGATATTGAGGTTGGGATAAATAATCTAATAAAGTTTCAAATTCAGGATGTTGGGTGACAGATGCCCCTAATAAACCGATGCGATCGCTGACTTTTAATCCTTTTTCAATGGCAGGGATTAGGGAAGTTTCCAGATCGGCGGTACGAAAGGGTAAAGTTAAATAACTGGCTAAACAAAACCGACACATTTCAGGACAACTTCTAACGACTTCTACCATATAAATATTTTCCCAAGCGGCTTTTTCGGTAACGACGGTAGAGGCAGACAAAACATTTCCGCGATAGGTTTGTTTTTTAATGGTTAGGGGAATGTCCGAATCAATGGGATTAATGGCCGCAATTGTTCCCGTTAAATTGGTATAGGTAACTTCATATAAGCTAGGAATATAAATGCCTGGAATGGTCGCAAGATGGCGTAATTTAGTTTTTCGATCTGCGTTTCTAACCAATTTATAGGCATCCAAAAAATCACTAATTAAATCTTCTCCATCTCCCAATAAAATCACATCAAAAAAAGCAGCAAAGGGTTCGGGATTCGCGGTTAAAACAGGGCCGCCGCCAAAAACTAAAGGGTGATCATTGTCTCTTTCTTTGGCATGGCGAGGAATTTCTAATAATTCTAATAAATTTAAGATATTGACGTAATCTAATTCCCAGGAAAAGGAAAATCCTAATAATTCAGGCGATCGCGGTAGGTCTTCCTGGGTATCGGTAAAAAGGCGACTAACAGAAATATCGGGACGAGTGGCGAGATTTGTCCAAATAACTTGATAGCCCAGGCTAGTGATTCCTACACTATATTCATTAGGAAAGGCAAAAATAACGGGAATCGCATCCCCATCGGTTGTGACAGGCGTAAATAATAATTTTTCATGCTTTGCTTCTTTCATTTATCTATTTAAAAATTCTCCAACGGCGATCGCTAACGATTTTAAGGATAACAAGGGGCTTAAGCCCCTTGCCCACAGATTTCTTCGGTGACAAATGGTTTGCTATAACCCTTTAAAAATATTTTCCCGTTCTTCAATGGCTAAAGCATGGGCAGGAAAATCTTCATAGTGAGCGAGGGTTTTCACCGTTTTTTTGACCCCTTCAAACCCTTCTTGAGTTAAATAGGCGACCGTCGCTCGTTTGAGAAAATCAAAGACAGAAACGGCAGAAAAAGAACGCGCAAATCCTCCTGTGGGCAAGACAGCATTAACGCCGATCGCGTAGGTTGCCGCAGAAGAGGGAGTGTAAGCACCAAGTAAAATTTCCCCCGCATTTTTGATTTTTCCGACCAAATTCATCGGATCTGAAACGAGAAGTTCCAAATGTTCGGGAGCGTAATCATTAATAAATTCAATGGATGCTTCTAAACTGTCGGTCAACAAAATCCCACCATAGGCTGCTAAACCCTGTTCACAAAAATCCTTGCGCCATTGGGGTAATTGTTGGAGATAGTGGTCGATCCATTGCTGGGCTTCCTGAGCAACTTTTTCGCTGTGGGTGACGAGTAGAGCGGCGGAGTCGGAACCATGTTCGGCTTCGATTAATAAATCCAAGGCGGCCAATCGGGGATCAGTGGATTCATCGGCTAAAACAATTGATTCGCTGGGGCCTGCGGGTAATCCCACATCCACAATACCCGATAAAATCCGTTTTGCCGCCGCACCATAAATGCTACAGGGGCCAATTAATTTATCGACTTTTGGAATGGTTTCCGTCCCCAAGGCGATCGCGGCTAGGGCTTGCACTCCCCCCAATTTGTAAACCTCTGTGACTCCTGCCATCTGGGCGGCCACGAGGGAAACGGGTTCAACTTTACCGTTTTTATCAGGGGGCGTACACACGACCACTTTTTCAACTCCCGCAACGCTTGCTGGAACCGCCAACATCAGCATCATGGAAGGAAACGCACCTTTTCCCCTGGGTACATATAAACCGACCTTGGAAATCGGTGTGATTTTTTCTCCCGCAAAAACCCCTGGTTCAATCTCTGCTAGGTGCATTTCGGGGGGCATTTGCTTTTGATGGACGGACTGAATATTTTTAAAAGCGTGTTCTACGGCGGTTTTAATGTCTGGATCAATCATTTCCCAAGCTTCGGCGAATTCTGCTGCCGTTACCTTAATATTTTCAACCGTTGCCCCTGCATAATCAAATTTACGGGCATATTCAATCACTCCCCCGTCCCCATTTTCTTTGATTTTATTAATCACTTCCTGGGCGATCGCGAGGGCTTGATCAATATCTAACTCAGAGCGTCGTTTGAGTTTGCCCAGTTCGGCGGGGGTCAACTGAGAGAGTTTTAAAATACGGGTCAAAGTACGGCTCACGTTCAAATTCCTAAAATTCTTAGACTAAAAAAATAGGGGAACATTATTTGCCTAAAAGCCCAGTTCCCCATTGATCAATATAAATCGACTTTCCTTTACAAACCAGGTAAATTCAAACCACTGGTCAATTCTTCCATCTTGGCCCGCATGGTTTCAGTGGATTGGGCATAGGCGGCCTTCATCGCTTCTGTTACTAATTCAGCCAGTGCATCAGCACCTTTACTAACAGCTTCAGCAGAGATCACAATCCCCAAAGGTTCCTGATTCCCACTCATCGTAACGATCACTAAACCATCGGAACTACTGCCCTGGATTTCCATTTGTTCCAAGTCTTCTTGAAGTTGTTTGGCTCCTTCCTGGACTTGTTGCGCTTTTTGGAAAGCCTCTTGCAATTCTTTAATTTTGCCCAGACCAAATCCGAATCCTTTACCCTGTGTCATAATTAGTTTTACTGAAACCGTGATTAATATATTAATACAGGACAATATCCTGTTTTTCGAGACAAATATCTGCACAAACTGAGGCAGAATTTTTGAGTAATAGGGTTTCATCACCCATAACATCAGACTATTATAACCTATGGGGATATTTCTCGTTAAATTTGGAGGCGCGATCGCATTTCTATCGATCATTGATCAAAAAATAAAAACAAATTGACCGCAGAAATTTAGAGGTATTAATGCCTTAAATGCCCCTATTCTTGAGACAATTAGAAATCAACTTTAGTCAAATCCACTTATTTCCTAACTTACCCATGCTACGTTTTCGCTCTTTCATTTCCCTTATTTTGGTACTTGTGACGACCTTTCTTGTCAGTTGCAGTAGTCCCGAAGTTGCCATACCAACTACCTATACGCCTGAAAAAATTGCCGAACTTCAAGTTTATATCCAACCCGTTGAAGAAGCCCGTGAAAAGCTAGACGTTTTAAGAGGTCTCATCTCCGATCAAAATTGGGTTGATACCCGTACCTGGATTCATGGCCCCCTGGGAAAATTGCGTCAAGAAATGTTAGGACTATCCCGCTCTCTGTTACCGAAAGATCAGGATGAAGCTACCAGACTTGCCCGTGAAGTATTTGGCCATCTTGAGCGTTTAGACGCATCCGCTAAAGAGCGCAGTTTGTCGGCGGCGGGTGTGCAGTATGCCGAAGCTTTGAAAGATTATGATGCTTTTTTAAAGTTAATTCCTAAAGCGAGTTAAGTTTTTAATGAATTAATTTTTCAGAACTGAAGAGTCGGGAGAGATTTGGTTGATTTAAACCAGTCTTTTCCGACTTTTTTGATGCCAAAAGTAGCAACGCGATCGCCTCTTTTGGAATTTGTGCTTGAATAAAGAAGAACTCCCAGCAACGGATGCTAGTTCAGAATCCATTTTTTGTTCTGAAAAAACAGTAAGTAGTCAGTTCTGATTTTTTGATATTTTTTTTCCCATGAATTATTCTTCCTCTGTTTCAGGTCGAACCCAACGTCGATGGCGCAAAGAAGAGCGTTGGCTGGAATGGCTATGCGTGGGCGGACTAGGGATATCAGCTTTATTTTTATTTTGTAGTGGTCTGAATCAAGGGCCGCTTTTGGATGGACAGGAAGCCACCCTCGCCCAGGTTGCCAAGGAAATTATTCAAGTTCCCGTCTCTCCATCGGGTATATTGCAAGATTTTTCGGACACTTTAAGGGTCAATAATGCTATCCCAGTAGTAACAGAAAACTTGGCAATAAACGAACCTTGGCTCTTTCCGACACTCTGGGGTCAGCCCTATTTTGACCATTCCTTTTTAGTCCCTAGCTTGATGGCGATCGCCTACCAATGGGGCGGAATTCATGAATGGACAACCCGTTTACCGATCGCTTTCTTAGCGGCGTTGAGCGTTCCTTTGTTTTATAAAGCCAGTAAAGAACTTTTTGTCACCCGTTTAACGGCGTTTGTGGCAGGATTTGTTTATCTTACGCTCCTTTTGGTGGTTTATTGGGGGCGTTTAGGGGCAGTTAATGGAGTCATTTTATTTTTCACCGTTCTCTTCATGGACGGTATTTTGCGATCGCGTCGAAACTTACGAGCATCCTTAGAAGTGGGCTTGGCTCTCACGGGATTATTGTTAACTGAACCCTTGCTGGCAATACTACTCAGCGTGACCGTAATCGTTTTTTGGGCTTGGGATACGCCTCGACTGTTGCAATCTCCCACCATTGCTTTCGGTGTGTTGTTGGGACTGATTCCCGCGATCGCGTGGTATAGCTATCAATGGCAACACTACGGCTCTGTTTTTTGGCAAGAAATTTTATCTCCTCAAGAATTTACCTCTCAGGGACAATGGTTCAAATTAGTCTTATTCTATGGACTCAAGTTGAGTCTTTATTCTTTGCCCTGGTTGATTTTTGCGATTTATGGCTGGCAAATTACCTGGAAGTCCCAGTACTGGAGTTGGGCGAGATTTATTCTCAGTTGGGGCGGTGCTTATACCCTACTCCTCCTGATGATGCCAGGCTATTGGGAAGCCGCTTTAATTCCCCTCTTTCCCCTCTTAGCTTTAACTTCAGCGATCGCCCTCATTCAACTCCGCAATTTTCCCCTCATTATTCCCTATCCCAAACCCTTGCGACTCGCTTTACTAGGATTTGCTCTCATTAGTATCTTGATTACTGCTGCGATCGCCTTCAACTGGCCGATTAATTGGCTTTCTGATCATCAACAACCCTTTGCCCTATTAGTCCTATTTTTCCTCTCTTTTACCCTGGTGATGGCCGCTAATTTGATGGATCGTCATCGCACCGAATTTATCTCGATTTTAATGTGGGGAATCTACGTTTCTCTCGTGTTGTTTGTCAATACTCCCTTTGGATTAGCTGAATTGTCAGGAGAATATCCCGTCAAACCCGTCGCGAGCTTGATTCAAAGAGCCGTCCCTCCGAATCAGTTAATTTATACCTCTTTTCCGAAGGAAAGATCGAGTTTAAATTTTTATAGTAATCATCCAGTCATTCCTGCCGAGAAAAAAGAGTTATTAAAATATTGGCAAGAGAATAAATCTCCCTATCTTTTAGTTGATGGAGAAACCCTAACAAGCCTCGAAAAATCCTCCGTTAAACTGTTAGGAGAATCGGTTCCAGATTGGCATTTAATCACAAAAAAATAGCCCTAATTAGTTAGAGCTAAACGGTTAAACTCAGGAATTGTTATTCTTCTTCCTGACCTTCTTCAGGGATTTCTAAACGATTAATCAAATTGAGAATGCGATCGCCGCGTTCAATGGAAGAATCCTCTAAAAAAGCAATTTCAGGAGTGCGCCGTAAACTCACCCGTTGCCCCAGTTCCCGACGGACAAAACCTGTCGAAGACTGTAATCCCTCCATCGTTTCAATTTTTGCCGCTTCCGTTCCATAAATACTGACAAAAATTTTAGCGTGTTGCAAATCTCCAGAGACTTGAACATCAGTAACGCTCACCATCCCCGCCCCAACACGGTCATCCTTAATGTCGTACAGTAACATTTGGCTAACTTCACGTTTAATGAGTGAAGAAATGCGAGAAACTCGCCGACTAGTAGCCATTTTATTTTGCCCCCTACTGAGATCCACTACTGGGCTAGGTACGTAAATAACGGCCCTATACTGTCGTTAATCCTAGCATGGCTCGCAGGGTAAAAAAGAGAAAAAGAAATCCCCCCGATAAAATACCCACTAGGGCGATCGCGGTGACAGGATTTTGGAAAAAGGGTTTTAGCCAAGCAAAAAAGGCGAAAAAGATCCCTAAAATTAAGCTAATCATGTAACGGGGATAGCGACCCACGTTATCTAAAAAATCTCCCATAGTCTTTTAACGCATCATTATTTAACAATATTATTAGTGGTAACATTAATTGAGTCATTCGACAAGGGTTTATTTTTTTAGAACTGAATAATTTTTATTGGTCTCAGCTTAAAATCAACTTTTTAAATGGAAACTCAATACGTTTTTTTGATTCTCGGTGGATTAATTTCGGGGCTACTCGCAGGATTATTAGGCATTGGCGGGGGAACGGTTTTAGTTCCTATTTTAGTCACTTTAAATTACACTCCTGTGCAAGCGGTCGCCACTAGTAGTTTAGCGATCGTTCTCACTTCGATTTCAGGCAGTATTCAAAATTGGCGCATGGGCTATTTAGACTTCAAGCGGGTTTTACCCATCGGAATTCCAGCCCTAATTACTGCCCAATTTGGGGTCTATTTAGCCAGTCAATTTCAACCCGATCGCCTGCTAATGGCCTTTGGATTATTATTAATTGTTAATATTTTTCTGGTCAGGTTACGTAAAAATTTAGAACAAAAGGAATCTACTCAAAATACCGTTAGGATTAACCCTGTTTTGTCTCGATTCGGAACAGGAGCATCGGCGGGTTTATTAGCAGGATTATTTGGAGTCGGGGGCGGTGTAATTATGGTTCCCCTGCAAATGCTGTTACTCGGTGAAAAAATAAAGGTAGCGATTCAAACCAGTTTAGGGGTCATTGTCATCACAGCGATCGCGGCCACATTGGGTCATGCCCTCAAAGGAAATGTTCTTTTTGGGGTCGGTTTAATATTGGGAATAGGGGGATTAATCGGGGCGCAAATTAGTACTCGTTATTTGCCCAAATTACCAGAGGAAATAGTGAGTTTATCTTTTAATTTATTACTCGCAGTTTTATCGGTTTATAGTTTCTGGGAAGCTTGGCAAAAATATCAAAATTTCTAGCTTGACCATAGATTAAAATAGAATATTCTGCCATCGGTTTTAGAGTCCTAGATTTTGCTTGACAGTTTCCCAACTCACACGCTGTTGATTTTCAGGATTAGCTTCTGCTGTCATCGCATCCCGAACATCTAATAAATTTTCTAGATCTTCGGCCTCAACAACGGCTAGATTTCCTTTCACAATCTGCTCGAATAAATCATCAAGGGAAAGGTTTAACTGATTAGCTAATTTGGACATTCCCTCTAGTGTTTCATCAGATAAAAGGATTTGATTCATGGGTTTAATTTCTGTTATTTTGTACTTATGTCTTTTGCGATCGCACTTTTATTTTAAGGTGGAGTAACGACATCTGGGCAAAGAAATTGAATTTTAATGCCATTTTTAACTAACGGCTCGTAAAACTCAAGCCAATCTGAATCAACTGCATTTAAAATCGGAGGGCGATCAGGAGTCGCAAGAGCAACAGCAACAAATTTACGATCTGATTGGTCGAATTTTTCGAGTTCTGGATCATCAGGAAATTCGACAAAGCTGGAATCTTTTAAGGGATTAATCACGATTTGTTCGCACCGTTTAAAATTAGCTTGATTGGTTAAAACCCATTTTAGAAATGCGTCTCCAATGCCAGGTTGTCCTGTTTGATTTACTTTGTGTTTGTATTCATTTAAAATTAACCACCGATTGTCAATCACAATAATTCCTTGGACTTGAAAATTGCGTAGATATTGGCTAGAATTTAGTCGGCATTGAGGCGTTACTTGAGGGCAATCTCGGCCATTAGCAGCGATCAAAACATTAGTATCAATAATTGCTCTCATAGTTTTATTGATTGATCATTTGACGTTTCATTGCGGCTTCAGTCATTGCAAATAGATCTCCCATCTCATCGCCAAAGAAATTTTCTGGCCAATTAATAATATTTCCAAAATCATCTATTTCTAAAGTCGTCAATTTTGAGTTTCCTTCTGGGGTCATATCACAGAAATAAAGGCTTATATCTTGTTTGGTTAATCCGTCCTTTTCTTCTGCAATTCGGCGTTGGAGACGATGTAAAAGATGTTCACTATGACTTTCTAGAATAATTTGTATTTTACGATTTTGAATAACATCAATAAAAACATCAGCAAGTCCTGATTGGACAGAAGGATGAAGATGAATTTCAGGTTGTTCTAAAATAATTGTAGAACCTTCGGGTGCATAATAGCAGAGAACTAAAACGGGTAGAATTTGCGAAACGCCAAAACCCACATCGGTAATTAAGACTTCTGACGAATTGGGCGAACGTTTAACTCGCACTTCATAATATTGACGATTTTCAGCGATCACGGCTACTCGAAAGCTATCAATTAAACCTAATTCCTTTAGCCAATAAGCAACTTTTTCCTCAATACTTATAAAACGTATTTTATGAAAACAATCGTTAGGACGTTTTCGAGAAGCAAGTAACGCAGGAATAGCTAATTCGCCTCTATGACCAACATCTTGCGGTTCTCCTCCTGCCCAGGAATAGATACGTTGAGGATATTCTCTGAGTGGGCCAAGATAATAAATTTTTTGAAAAGCTTGTTCATAAGCAAGGACGAATTCAGACAAAAAAACTTCATGTCGGTGAAGAGCATTAACATCACTCGGAAAAGCATAATTTTTAATAGGTGGAAAAAATACTGGAAGAGAATTATCATTTACTTGCCTCAATATTCTTCCCATGTAATCTTTTAGCTGATATCCCCGTGTTTTTAATTGATAAAAATCTTTAAATGGTTGCCTATTTTGTTCAAATTTAAAGTATATATCCTGAGAATTAGATTCAAAAGAATAACAAAAGTTCTCGACAAAAATATCATCTTCTTCTAATTCAATTTCTGATGAAAATTTTAGATTATCGATAGAAAATAATACATCTAATACATCTGCACGCGATATTCTTTTTGTTGATTGAGAAAGGTTTGACTGGTTTATGTTTGTTGATGATTCGGTTTTCAAGATCTTTATTGCATCTGGCATTTGCCACTCTAAACTAAAAGTAATTGTGCTAGGAATTGTATGATTATGAGCAATATCATAAAACGTTCCTAAATTCACATAGGTTTTTTCATCGCCTGTATGTAAAACTTGTTGGCGATCGCTGGATTCCATTGTCTGCTTAAGCATCAACAAAAATTGCAAAATAGCCGATTTTCCCGAACTATTTGTTCCAAAAAATCCTGTAATTGGTGCAAGCTTAATTTCTCCTGTATCTTCCCAGGATTTAAAATTTTGGAAAGAGAGTTGTCTAAACATATTTTTTATCTCTCACAGATTAAAAATCTTATCAATCATTATACTGAGATTTTGCTTTTTCTCAAAAATAGACTAAAAGTTAAACGATTTACCCGATCGCCTAGAGAGTAAAATTGAATATGATCTCAACGTTATAAAGAACCGCGATCGCCCATGATTTTGACTTTAATCAATTCACCGTTGAAAATCAGATATTTCTTGCCTTTTCTGCTGAGTATCGGCATCACACTAGGGATTAATATTTCTTCTGGGGTAATCAACGCGGCTGAACTACCAGAAATTATCCAACGCGGAAAATTAATTGTCGGCGTAAAAACAGATGTTCGTCCCCTCGGTTTTAGGGATGCCCAGGGCAATCTTCAGGGATTAGAAATTGATATTGCTAAACGGTTAGCCGAATTAATTTTGGGTAATCCTGATGCGATCGCCTTCGAGTCGGTTAAAAATCAAGACCGATTGCAGGTAATCCTAGATAATAAGGTGGATCTCGTCATTGCCAGAGTAGCCGTCAATCCTTCCCGCAGTCGTCTGGTGGAATTTAGCCCCCATTATTATCTCGATAGCACGGGTATCATTACCAAACAAGCTGATCTAAAAAGTTTATCTGACCTAAAAACTCATCGGATTGGCGTTCTCAATGGCTCAAACGCGATCGCCCTCATTCGTTCCGAGTTACCGACGGCCAAATTAGTCGGAGTAAATTCCTACCAGGAAGCCTTGAATTTATTAGAAACAGAAGAAATTGATGGATTTGCGGCAGATCACAGTGTATTAACGGGATGGGTGCAGGAAAATCCCGATTATCACGCCCTACCTGTCCGTCTATCCCAGTACGCGATCGCGGTGGTCATGCCCAAGGGACAACAATATTGGGGACTCAGAGAAACCGTCAACGGGGCGATCAATGAATGGCGAAAATCAGGCTGGTTAAAAGAAAGAGCCAAATATTGGGGTTTATCTGATTAATTCAATAATTGTAAAAACTAAAGACAGGGGGTAAATCGATGACGAATGACGACGATCAAAGCTTTTCCCCCCCAGGGATGAAGATTCTCAACTTCTTTTAAAACTTATTCAAATTGATACCAGCTTCATTGGCCATTGCTTGTAAACCCTTACTGGATAAGGTTTTAATCGCTTTAGTTGATAAACGTAATTTCACCCAACGATTTCCTTCAGCCCACCAAATTCTCTTCCATTGCAAATTAACTTGTTGTAATTTCTTGGTACGACGGTGAGAATGGGAAACCGCACAGCCATTATTCGCTTTTTTTCCTGTTAGTTGACATCTACGGGACATGAAACCCCTCCTTTTAGCAGTGTAAGTCCAGCCTACCATTCTATCAGGGATCAAATGCTAGAAGCAATGATCCCGTTTTTCAGTTGCAACAGTATTATTGGACATCCCACCAACCGAACAGTGGCCCGATAAATCGAACCGTTATCCAAATAGTCACCATCGCCCCAATCCCAATCCAGGCTCCTTTGGTTGTCCAGCTATAAAAATCCGCTGCCTGGGTTTTGGTGATGGGTAGCCAGGAGACAATGCGTTGTTCTTGACCGTATTGATCTCCCAAGGCTGTTTTGCGTCGTTTTGCTTCACCCATAATTTTTTAACCTAGATTAAACTTCTTTCATTCATCCTATCGGATAACTTCCCAAATTATGGCAAAATTTAGAAAAGAAAAATTACCAAATTAGCAGGGCAAGCAATGTTTAGCAAAATCATTATCGCAATGGATATGTCCGAAATGGCCAAGGAAGTTTTTGCAAAAGCCCTATCCCTCGCCCAAAAATATGATGCCCGTTTAACGTTATTACACGTTCTATCAACAGAAGAAGAAAATAGTCCCTTACCTGTTCCTGTGAATTTGGATGAAATTTATCCTGCGACGGGCAATGAATTAACCCTAGAGTTGTGGCGCGAACAATGGGACGTTTTTGAACAAAAAGGACTAGATACTCTCCAATCCCGTGTTCAAGAGGCGATCGCCCTGGGAATTAAGGCCGACTCTCAACAAATTTTAGGGAGTCCAGGTAAAACAATTTGTAAGGTTGCCAAAGAAACCGAAGCCGATCTGATCGTCGTTGGGCATCGTGGGCGTTGGGGACTGACGGAAATCCTATTGGGAAGTGTCAGTAATTACGTTTTTCATCATGCTAATTGTTGTGTTTTAGTGGTTCCGACCCATGAATAAAAAGACTCGTTTATTTCGGTTAATTTCTTTTGTGGGATTAGCCAATCTTTTTTCAATATTTTGTTTAGTCTCTTCTGCCGAAGCGGGCCAATATCAACACTGTTATCCTGTCCAGAAAGCTAGAATTGTTGAAGATGCGGGCTATCATCCCAACGCCTATGATAATGGCTATCGTGAAGGGGCAGAAAGTTCTAGAAAACAGGAACCCTATCAACCCAGGACGGCGGCGGGAGAATTTTCGAGGGGATTTGATGACGGCTATTATGGTCGTCTCTATACGGGGCAAAAAAATACAGTTCCCAATCGAACGGAAACCTATGAAACGTCTCAGTGTCGAACCTATTATTACAATGAAAAAGATCCTATTAATAAAATTCTTGATAACGTTTTAGATGATTTTCAACGAGATTTACGACGGGATTGGAATCAATAGGATTTAATGCTAATCTTGCTATGAAAAATCAGTGTTATTCAACATTTTTGTCTTTGAGTAAAATAATATTTTGTCTATTCATCATCGCCATTATTAATGTTGTTGGTGAAATCGCGATCGCGGAATCTGTCACGATGAATTTTCAATGGACAGGAGAAAAGGGTTATTCGGCAAAAGTCGTTTTTAGTTATGATGAGCCGTTAAATTCTGATCAAATTATCGAAGAAGGTAAGGGAAAGGCAAAAATCATCGAGCATCTCACCGTTTCTTTTTATAATCCTGCGGGTCAATCCTTGGGACGTTACGATAATATCAAACAAGGTGTTTCTTCATTTCCTTATTTTAAGTTTAATTTCGATCCCCAAAAACAACAAGTTACAGGTTTTATTGATCTAGGGGGAGCTTCATCGGGAGAAATCTATTTGAAGGGAATTGTCGAGGAGAATTTGAAACTTTTCAAAATTGATCAGTCAGGAAAAGAAACAATTTATGATCAGAATATCAACAGAATGAAAAAATACTAAATTATTCTTTTTGGGATAAACACTCTAAATAGACTTCACAAAAATCTAGATCTTCTTTTTGATCAAGTTCTTTCAAAGCCAATAAACTTAAATCATAGGAATTATAAAGATCGTGCATAATAATTGCAATTTTGATTAAGCTTTCCGATGATAATTGTGAAAAATCTGTAAATTTTTTAACATAAATTGCATCTGTCCACAGAACTTGGTTGAGTCCAGAATAAATATTATTATCAATAATCAGTGGCTTAAAAGAACGTTTTTTTAATGGTAAAAAAGTATGAAGATAGAATCCAAGCTCCCTTAAAATCTGATCAAGTTCAGCAAATAAAGCTTGACCTTCGTAAAAAGGAATAAAATTTACTTCGGTATGAATAATTAATGCGCTACTGATTTTATTTTTTCCATTTTGAATAATATCCATTTCTCCCCCTTGAACGTCCAGTTTAATATAATCAATCACCTTTATTTCTTCTATATCATCTAGGCGATGAGTTTGCATAACTTCTTGATCAATAATTTTAGCCCATTCAGAAAAACTATGAAAATAATCCAAAATTTTGTAATCAGGCTTTAATAAAGATGTCATGCCAGGAGCTTCACAGAGGTTGAGTGTTGCTAAATTTCCATCTCCCAAAGCATAGGGGAAAAAGGTTTCTTTTTCTGTTATTTGTTCAATCAAGTGTTGGTATTGTTCCATATTAGGTTCAAATCCATAAACTCTAGCTCTATTAATATCTTTTAAAGATTCGTAGGGTGGTTTACCATCAATGGGACTAGCCCCCACGTCCAAAATATTGATATCGGGAAGATCTAGAAAGGAAAAAATTTCGTAAAATGAGGGAATCATGATGTTTGTTGATGATTTGAATACGATAAAAAATACATACAGCGCATTGTAAGATAAATATAATTCTATTTAACCGAGATCAGAGTTGACTCTAATTTCAAGTTCTGATCGTATCCAACTACAATCTAGGATTGTCGATAACTGATAAATACACTTTACCCATACAAATAAATATGATAAATTGGATTAGGATTTTCTTACTAAAATTGTCAAAAATATTTTGAGATTCTGACTTAAACTTAATTTACAAAATTTGCTTAAGAAATTTTTAGAGAAATATTCACGACTCACACGCTATTCAGGATGAATGACCATGAAAATTTGGGTAAATGAACAAATTGATCCAGGCGG
>JBEIFD010000019.1:0-14694 GCA_040382535.1 Merismopediaceae cyanobacterium | reverse complement strand
GAAGTGAATGGCAAGGGTCAGGTCAGTTTATTGGGGACTGGTGGCGAACTTGGTGGTAAGGGAGCGATTACGCTTAAATTTAAACGTAAAACCCAGTAACTTCCATTAGACCTCTTGCAAGTCAAAGAAAGTCCCCTTTTTTAAGGGGGATTTAGGGGGATAAAACGTTATTGTGCAAGTCTGAAGCTTATCGGTAACTTAAAATTCTATATAAAATGTGGGACGGGCATCCTGCCTGTCGAATCTCATCTTAATTTTGGAGAAATGACAAATCATGAAAATGCAATATACCTATTGGCAAGACAATGATGGTAATTTTTTGGGATATCTGAATGAGTATCCTGATCATTGGACTCAAGGTAATGATTTAGAAGATTTAAAAGAACATCTCCTAGACATAGGGAAATTAATGAAAGATTGGCCAGAAAGATTGTTAAGGATTTAACAGATTAATAAAAAAATGATATTATATTTTTGATACTCTGCGACTCTAATCATCTTTAACAAGTTTCAATGGCAAAAAATTGGGCGATTTGTGTTGGGATTAATCAATATCGTTTTCTACAGGATTTGACCTGTGCAGTTAATGATGCAGAAAAAATGCACCTTTGGCTAAAGGAAACGGCTAAATTTGATCAAACCTATCTTTTTACCGATACATCGCCTGAAATTGATGATATGTCGGAATCTTTTCCGTCTCAGCCGACTTTTACGACTTTATTGTACTGGTTAAGTAAGCGTTTTCCTTCTAATAGCAGACCACCTTTATCTGCCAGTGATAGTTTATGGTTCTTTTTTAGTGGGCATGGTGTTCGAGAGCAGGGTGAGGATTATTTATTATTATCTGATAGTATTTCCGATCCTGAAAGAGTTAGGAATTCGGCAATTACTTTAGCGTTTGTAACCGAGCAGTTACGACAAAGTGGCGCGGGAAATATCATGATGTTTGTAGATGCGTGTCGCAGTGTGGCGAAAAGTGGTTTAGGGATTGAATTGCAAGCAGAACAAGGGATTATTTCAATTGCTTCCTGTCGTCCTGAACAAAAATCCTACGAAATTGAAGCTTTGGGTCATGGTTCTTTTACCTATGCGTTATTGGAGTCTTTACAGATTCAGGGAGAAAATAATTGTGCAACGGTAGAGCGGCTTTGTAAGCGTTTAAAGGATCGAGTTGCAACTCTTAATCGAGAGCATAAAAAGCCACCTCAAACGCCCTATACCAGAATTGAACCTGAGACGAAAAATTATTTGATCTTTTTGCCTGAGCGTATTCAACCAACTCGTCAAGATATTGCGACTTTGAGAGAAAATGCTTTGAAAGCAGAAATCGAAAATGATCTAAAGTTAGCAGAAGTTTTGTGGACTCGATTAGTTATCCATGATTCAGACGAAGCGTTAAAAAGTTTGCGTAGAATTTGGAAAAAATTAGAGCAATTGGTTAAAGATGATATTAAGCCAGGACTCACCGAATTCACTAAATCTCCCACTCCTAGCCCTCAAATCCTGACCGAAACTCTCTCAGGTAATATTAAGCTAGAAATGATCAAAATTCCCGCAGGTAGCTTTTTAATGGGTTCTGCTGATAATGATGAAAGTGCTTATTCCAGTGAAAAACCACAACATCGAGTCAATTTACAGGAATTTTATTTAGGAAAATATCCCGTAACTCAGGAGCAATATCAAGCTATCATGGGAAATAATCCGTCTAAATTTAAAAATAATCTCAAAAATCCTGTAGAAAATATTAGTTGGAATGATGCTCAAGAATTTTGTCAAAAATTAAGTGATAAAACAGGAAAAAAATATAGATTACCGAGTGAAGCGGAATGGGAATATGCCTGTCGTGCAGGAACCCAAACCCGTTATTACTTTGGTGATAATGCAGAGCTTTTAGGGGAATATGCTTGGTATGGCCAAAATTCAGACTCAAAAAACCATCCTGTAGGACAGAAAAGGCAAAATAACTGGGGATTGCATGATATGTACGGAAATGTGTGGGAATGGTGCGAAGATGGTTGGCATGACAACTATAAAAATGCTCCGACAGATGGGACTGCATGGAATGATAATCATTCTCAAAGTAATTCTAGGGTACTGCGCGGCGGTTCTTGGGTCAATGATCCGGGGGGTTGTCGCTCGGCCTATCGGGACGGGTTCAATGCTGACGACGGGACCAGCAGCATCGGTTTTCGGCTTGCTGTTTTTCTTCTCTAGGATTTCTTGCTCTTTGCCTTTTTGTTTTTTGCCCTTTGCAAACCTAATGCCGCCTTTGGCGGATCGATTTTTTTTAAAATTAAATGAGTACAAATGAACTATCTATTATTCAAAAAACCTATGATTTAATTAAATGGTATGTCCCTATTTTAAATCGTTTACCCAAGGATCATAAATTTATCTTGGGAGATAGAATGATCAGAGGTTTATATGAATTGTTAGAAAAATTATTAGAAGCACGCTTTAGTTCCGAAAAACTTGATAAACTTCAAAATATTAATCTTAAGCTAGATATATTGCGTTATCAAACTCGATTATTGCACGATTTTGAATTAATTTCTACTGATCGCTATGAATATATTAGCCGTTTATTACAAGAAATTGGGATAGAATTGGGCGGCTGGATCAAAAAACAAAAAAAAGTGAAAAAAGAATGAAACGTAACGGAAATCTTTGGAGAGAAATCATTGCTTTTGAGAATTTACTTAAAGCTTCAAAGAAAGCTCAAAAAAATAAACGTTTTTATCCTAACTTTCTCCAATTTAATGAACAATTAGAGTTTGAACTCTTATTATTACAAGAAGAACTGATAACCAAGACTTATCAACCAGGGAATTATCGCACCTTTCAAATTTTTGAACCTAAACCTCGCTTAATTTCTGCCGCGCCCTACCGAGATCGAGTCGTTCATCATACATTATGTAATATTATTTTTCCATTATTTGAAAAAAGTTTTATTCCTGATTCCTATGCTAATCGAGTTGGTTTTGGAAGTCATCGCGCCCTAAAATGCTTTACGGAATTTTCCCGCTCCAGTCGATTTATTCTGCAATGTGATATTAAAAAATATTTTCCGAGCATTGATCATCAAATTCTAAAAAATCTGATTTATCGTAAAATAAAATGTTTTAATACTCTCTGGTTAATCGATTTATTGATCGATCATAGTAATCCGCAAGAAGCCAGTTTTGAATATTTCCCAAATGATAGTTTACTTACACCAATAGAACGAAAAAAAGGTTTACCAATTGGTAATTTAACCAGTCAATTTTTTGCTAATATTTATCTCAATAATTTTGATCATTTTGTCAAAGAAAAACTTAAAGCAAAAAAATATTTAAGATATGTTGATGATTTTGCTCTTTTCTCAGATGATTATGATTTTTTGGTAGATGCAAAAATCAAAATTCAGGATTACTTATCTAATTTGCGCTTAAAAATTCACCCGATAAAAAGCCAAATTTTTCAAACTCATCATGGCTGTAATTTTGTCGGTTTTCGGGTTTTTCCAACTAAAATTAGAGTTCGTAATGATAATTTGAGAAGGGCTAGAATTCGTCTGAAAAAACTCCAAAGTGATTACTTTTTCTATAAAATATCTCTGATCAATTTAATCCAACGACTACAAAGTTGGGAAGCTCATCTCAAATACGCAAATAGTTATAAATTGCGGCGCAATATTTTTAATAAATGCAAATTTTCAAGAAATTAATTTTTGTTAAAAAAATATTAATTCAAACCTTAGCACTTATTCTAGAAGATGGGATAGGCAAAACAAAACTGCGCGGCGGTTCTTGGAACAATAATCCGAGGAATTGTCGCTCGGCAAATCGGAACAGGAACAATGCTGACAACAGGAACAACAACATCGGTTTTCGGCTTGCTGTTTTTCTTCTCTAGCACTCCTTTAGATCAGAACTAATAGAAGGGATTTTATTTGGCGTATATTAAGGAGTCCAGACCTATTCCAGCGATGTATTTAGTACATCCGAAAATAAAACAAGATGGGTTGGCTTAGTAAGCTTTTCTGAAACTTCAGCCCGTCTTATCCGATTTAATCTAAAAAGCCGATCGCCACTTGACTTTTTATCTCAATTTTTTGTCGTTGAATACCCTATAACAAAAACGTGATCGCCAATTTTCTCACAAATCTAAACCATCAAGTTGGGAATGAACCTTGCGTAAATTTTGCAAATATCTGATAGCACCAAAAGCGATAGAAGAAATCCCACCTAATTCTAAAATCCAATTCATTTTAAAGCCCAATAAATTAACGTGGAGTAATTGATCAACATGGTGAAAAGAAGTTGCCCGAATTACAATAAAGGCACTTAAAAAAGCTAACCCGTATAAAATAAACTTAAACTCTTTTCCCATTCGTCTCAAATATTTTTTAAACCAGGCTAAAAAAGCTAATAATCCAAAAATCAGCCAGCCAATAAATAATGCTTGAAATAAATGGCGATCGC
This sequence comes from Merismopediaceae cyanobacterium, assembly GCA_040382535.1. GTDB lineage: Bacteria > Cyanobacteriota > Cyanobacteriia > Cyanobacteriales > Microcystaceae > Snowella. Next base: position 10,231 of record JBEIFD010000019.1, on the reverse strand, counting down.
CATACCAACCGCTTGTTAATGCGAATTGTTTAGCAATAATGGTGAACCAGGTTTGTAAATCTAATTGCTTATTAATTCCTAACACTAAAAAAATCAAAGCAAGTCCCCACCAGAGCCAATGGTAGTGATGGAGTTGATACCTATCGGGAATCCGAAAAGTTTGCTTTGCACAAATAATACACAGCACACCAGTCGCTAAATAGGCAAATACCGTAAACCATCCCATAAAAGTCGGATCGCCAATGCCTGGTTGCCATTCGCCATTGATGGTTGTAACTGCTGGAAAAGGTGAATTTTGAGAGTTAAAAAAATAAAACAGCATGATCAAAAGTGATTTCTGATCTTAATTCATTTCTAATAAAACCTTGAGAACTCCGCGTTGTTGAGCGTGTTTAAAAGCCGCTAAACCTTGATGTAAAGGATATTTTGCTTGAATCAAATTATCAACTTTAATTTTATTTTCTGCTAGCAATTTTAGGGCTTTAGAAAAAGGGCCACAACGAGAACCAATTAGGGTAATTTCATCTACCACAATTGAAGAAATATCCAAACTTAATTGATTAGCATAGGTACTCTTTAAAACCAAAATTCCCCTCGGTCTTAAGGCACGGCGGGCGATCGCAAATCCATCGGGATTGCCTGTACATTCTACGGCAATATCAAATGCCCTGTCTGTCACGGCTTCAGCAAAACCTGTGGCAATATTTTGGGCCGTTAAATTAGCCAACTTTTCCCCATGACGACCGATCGCTAATAAATCACAACCCGTTAAGGCGAGAGTTTGAGCGACTAGCTGGCCTAACTTGCCGTCTCCGACCACTAAAACCTTCGTTTGGGGAGTGATGGTCACTTGTTCTTGGATTTCTAGGGCGGCGGCGATCGGTTCGGTAAAGGTCGCGGCATCGGTGCTAACGGAGTCGGGGACGGGATGTAAATTGTTCACGGGGAGCGCGAGATATTCGGCAAAGGCTCCATTGCGATTGACAATCCCCAAGACGGTGCGATTTTCACAGTGAGTGGCTTGACCTGTCAGGCAATAATGACAATGGCCGCAGGTGGCGTTAATTTCTCCGACAACACGCTGATTAATCAAATTAGTTGGCCCTTGCTCGACAATGCCGACAAATTCATGGCCTAAAACCCCTTGATAGGGATAATAACCCCGCAACAATTCCAAGTCAGTGTTACAAATACCCGCCCTTAGCACTCTCACTAAAGCTTCATCGGCGGCGATCGCGGGAAGGGGGATATCGTTACGCAATTCGAGGTGTTGATTTTCGAGCCAAATTCCTTTCATAATCAGAGAGTTCAGAGAAATAATGTTAAAATCTGCTTTTCAGATTACCGCAAAGATCGATATTTGTCGCTAAAGTTCTAGATTTTTAACGAATTCCTCGCTAGATTTTTGGGAGGAAAGATATTTTTTGACTCATTTGGCTATCCTTAATCAGTTCTATCGCCGCTTCGAGATTAAGATGATCAGCAACGCCCAATCCTCGTGATTAACTTGTTTTTTTAGGTAACTTAGCAAAACTTTTTTTGAAAATTTCAATGTCCATGCCGCCCTCTTTTTCAATGCCCAAGGCACTCTTAGCTTGACCTAAATAAATCGGCTGAGAAACCCCAGGCTTAGGATGTAACATGGTTCGCGCTCGAACAGTTAAATTTTTATCTCCTGCTCTTGCACCACGACCATAGGAAAAGTAATCATTCGATGCCTGTAATAAAGTCGCGCGCAATTCTGTCTCAGTAATGGTCGGAGGCACGGAAATCACCACCTGATTTGCCCCATTATCATAAACCCGAATAAAACGAACCGCTCCTGGAATATCCGTGCGACTGAATAAACCTAGACTTAGCCCAAATAATCCGATGGTCAAAACCGCCATAAAACCCGTAATTCCCACAAACCGAAAACGGAATCCCCATTTTAAAGCAAAAGCCAAAATAGTTAAAATCAGAGCGGAAATTGTCAGATAACCCGACCATTGTGTGTAAATTGAAAAGTCCATAAAGTCAAGTTAAAGATTTAAATTAAAATATTCAGAAACGACAAGCTACAACTTAAATACTCATGCCTAAATAGTTAGCAACGGTTTGCACATCCTTATCACCCCGTCCTGAGCAATTAATCACAATCCGAGGACTGCCCGTTAATTGGGGACAAAGTATGTCTAAATAGGCGATCGCATGGGACGTTTCGAGAGCGGGAATAATACCTTCCAATTCCGATAACCGTTGCAGAGCTTCTATTGCTTCCACATCGGTAATACTGTAATATTCTGCCCGTCCTGCATCTTTGAGATAACTATGTTCGGGGCCAACGCCAGGATAATCTAACCCTGCACTGATGGAATGAGCCTCGACGACTTGACCTTCCTCGTCTTGCAATAAATAGCTCATGGCTCCGTGTAAAACCCCTGGACGACCTTTGGTCAGAGTGGCGGCGTGTTTGCCAGAAATAATACTTTCCCCTGCGGCTTCTACCCCAATAATCCGCACAGAAGAATCTTTTAGGAACTCATAAAACAAACCCATTGCATTAGAGCCACCGCCCACACAGGCTAACAAAATATCGGGTAAACCGCCCCATTTTTCTAAACACTGCTCACGGGTTTCTAGACCAATGACATGATGAAAATCGCGCACCATCATGGGGTAGGGATGGGGGCCAGCGACCGATCCTAAAATGTAATGGGTGGTTTCTACGTTCGTGACCCAATCTCGAATGGCTTCTGAGGTGGCATCCTTCAGCGTCCCTGTTCCTGCTACGACGGGTTGAACTTTTGCGCCTAAAAGATTCATCCGAAAAACATTCAATTTCTGACGTTCCATATCTTGAACGCCCATATAAATGATACATTCCAAGCCAAAACGAGCGCAGACGGTGGCAGTAGCCACACCATGCTGTCCTGCTCCTGTTTCTGCAATAATCCGTTTTTTACCCATGCGTTTGGCTAACAAGACCTGACCCAGGGCATTATTAATCTTGTGCGCTCCTGTATGGTTTAAATCTTCTCGTTTCAGGTAAATTTGGGGGCCACTACCATCGGGTTTGGCGTAATGTTCCGTTAGTCTTTCGGCAAAATAAAGGGGGCTGGGTCTGCCGACGTAATCTTTCAATAATCCCTGAAGTTCTTTGAGGAAATCGGGATCATCTTTGTATTGACTATAGGCGGTTTCTAGCTCACTCAGGGCGGGCATGAGGGTTTCGGGGACATATTTGCCACCATAGCGGCCAAAACGACCAAAGGCATCGGGATACTGAGTATTAACGGAAGGAACGATCGCAAGGGGTATAGTGGTCACGATGGCAATTAGGAGAGATTGAAGAGTTAGGTGGTTAGCTTTTTATTATCGTCAATTCTGAGGGGGAATGGAACGACTCAAAAATGCTTTTGTCTTATTGGCATTATAAAACACGGACATACCATCTAAAACCTGCCTAGTTCGAGAACTTAAAGTTTTTTGCCTCCCAGCCCCCAACTTTGGGGGAGTTTACAACCTTTCTGAGTTCAAAGTCCCTCAGAATTGGGGGATTTAGGGGGCGATCTTCAAAACTATGGGTTTCAATTTAGACGGTATCTAAGAAACTCTTTGAACAGATAATTTCGTCTATATTTTCACGACGAAGAAGATAAACGATAAAATATAATCCAATCTCTGCTCTTTAATTCTGTCCCTATGTTGATTCTCCGCCCCGAAGAACGCACGAAGCTCGATCGCACTGATGATACTAATTTCTATGCTTTTCCCCGATTTGTCACCCATGTGGATACTAATTTTATTGATCAATTAACGAACCTGTATCGCGATCGCCTCAAACCCCAGACTCGAATTCTAGACCTGATGAGTAGTTGGGTGTCCCATTTACCCGAAGAGATGGAATTTGCTCACGTGGAAGGTCACGGGATGAATGGGGAAGAATTAGCGAAAAATCCTTGTTTAAATCATTACTTTGTGCAAAATCTTAATCAATCGCCCCAAATTTCTCTAAAAGATGAGGATTTTGATGCGATTTTAATGGCTGTTTCTGTGCAGTATTTGGAATATCCCGAAGCGATTTTTAGTGAAATTCATCGTATTTTGAAACCCGATGGCATCGTTATTGTTAGTTTTTCTAATCGGATGTTTTATCAAAAGGCGATCGCGACCTGGCGAGAAGGAACGGATTTGAGTCATCTCCAATTGGTAAAATCCTATTTTCAAGGTGTTCCTGGTTTTAGTCCACCCGAAATCATCAGCAAATCCAACCCCTTACCTGGTTTTCTGCAACTATTGGGAATCGCCAGTCCCGATCCCTTTTATGCGGTTATTGCTTCAAAAGTAGTTTAGAAAATTGAGTTATCTCAATTTGTTCTAAGCCATTGTCAATCCTAGCAAGAACCTCTTTTAAATCAGTCTCGATTGTCGTAGTAGCCATCGGTTAAACTTTTCTTAGATTAAGTAGAATTTTAATATTAGAGGGAAAATTTAGCCACATTTCCCCTTATCCTTTCTAGGATAACAGATTATCTGTGCGATCGCCTCTGGTACAGGTTAGCTTGACAACTCTATTTAGAAAAACCATAAAAATAAGGACAGAAAAAAATTCTGCCCTAGATTTTTTTGATTAATCGCAATTATTGAAATAAAAATCCTAATTGCTACCACTAAAAACAACTTCTTTAAACTTGCCTTGAGCTTCTGCCATCGGAACCAGTTTATTTTGATTTTTCAAATCTTGCCAGTAATTGATAACTTCGGTTGCTTGATTTAGCACATCAATGCGGTCTGATTCTTCAATCCAGTGTTTAGCGTCTAATTTATCTTTGAGTTGTTGCCAAGCATCATGACGCGGCCAGAAAAAATATTCCGTCAACGGACTTGTTCCTTTTCCTACGATCTGATCGACGGCGATCGCAACATTTTGATCTAACCAAAGAACCTTGAGAATAAATTTTGTCTCCAAATGACCCCTCCAGCGAATTCATTATTAATGGGACGACTTTAAAAAAAATCATCTGACAATCCCCTATTTTAACCTAACTGACGACCATACGGCCATTGTAAAGACTCATCGCCTTTTCGATGCCGCTTTTTAGCCCTAATTCCAGGGATTCAATGGCTAAATCTAGGCTTTTTTCCACAATCGGCCTATCTTCTGGGGAAAATTTACCTAATACGTGGGAAATTGTCTCTCCGTCTCCCTTAGAACGACCAATCCCTAAACGCAAACGGGGAAAATCCTGGCTATTGAGATGACTAATGATCGATTTCATGCCATTGTGACCGCCCGCAGAACCCGACAGCCGCAACCGCAACCGCCCCAATTCCAAATCCATATCGTCATAGATTACTAGCAAGGATTCAGGACTTAATTTATACCAATCCATCACCGCTCGCACCGATTGACCCGAACGATTCATATAGGTGGTCGGTTTGAGTAAGCCGATTTTGTGACCAAGGACTTCCCCTTCAGCGAAAAATCCTTGAAAACGTCGATTTTCTTGTAACTTAAATTGCCAGCTATGGGCTAGGGCATCCACGACTTCAAAGCCGATATTGTGGCGGGTTTTGTTGTATTTTGCTTCAGGATTGCCCAATCCCACGATCAAACGGGGAATAATCAAAGGTTTAGGATTTGTGTCTGTCATTCTTTAAATTAATCAGGTCTTTGAAAAAGTGTTTCTAAATAAACCTTGGAACAAGCACGATAGTCGCTGGAAGTCTGGCCTCCGTAGCTTCCTTCATTTTGTAACAGAAAAAGAGACAGAGAGGCGGAGAACACTCGGTCTAAATCCCAATTAGGATGATTTTCTAGATATTTAGTGAGGGTTTCGTGTAAATCTTCGGGTATTTCTGCAAAAATACTAACAGACGTATTCATAGTAACCTCAATCGATTGGAGATAAGTCCTCACGCTTCTTTTGATAACTGCTCTAAACTAGCGGCGATCGCTGAGGAGTGTAAGGGGTGAACATTATTTTTAACGGCGATTGGGTTGCTTGTCAATGTTGCAAAATATTACAAAAATATTGAAATTCTCTTTCGACTTACGAGAGAATAAGGGTTTATCCCTAGTTTTTGTTACACAACTTAACAATAACTCAGTATGCTCCGTAGTCGTTTGGTGATCGTGATGGATTCCCCAAGCAAATCGCCCTAAAAATTCTTGACCTACTACCACTAGGGATCAGTTAGTGAGATGGACTCTATCTGTGGGGATTAGGGATAACTTGGGGATAACCTTCTGGGGAAAAGTCGGATATAATCTGTGGAAAACTTAACTTATTGAGGTGAGGTCTGGGGAAAACGTGGGGAAGAGTCGAGGGAAAAGTCAGCAAAAAATAAGAATTGCAAAATTTTGAGGGTATGTAACAATTTACAAAAGAATCATTCGTCACGGGATAAAAAAATCATGGTAGCTACAGTCATTAAAAAAGGGTCGTTAGTCCGAGTACTTCGGGAGCAATTGGATGATAGTCTAGAATCTAAGGCCAGCGATCGCCGTTTTCCGAATTATCTCTTTGACAGTAAGGGAGAAGTAGTCGATCTCAAGGATGAATACGCCTTGATTCGCTTCTATGTGCCGACTCCCAATGTCTGGTTACGGTTGGATCAGCTCCAATCCGTCGATTAAAAAGTCAATCTCCCAAAATTTATGAATGCTTTCTTACACTCAGCAACGGCCTACCAATTTTTTAAAGTTGCTGTGATCGGGGCAGGCAATGTGGGCCGTACCCTAGCTCAACGCATCATTGAAAAAAATGTTGCCGATGTTGTTTTGTTAGACATTGTGCCAGGTTTGCCCCAGGGGATTGCCCTGGATTTGATGTCGGCCCGAGGAATCGAAGGTCAAGATAGCCAAATTGTCGGCACGAATAACTACGAAGACACGGCTGACGCGAATATTGTGGTCATTACCGCAGGACTCGCTCGTAAACCTGGCATGAGTCGGGATGATTTATTAGCGATTAATGCCAAAATTGTCGCCGAAGCTGCGGAAAAAGGACTTAAATATTCCCCCGATGCCATTTTTCTGGTCATTACCAATCCCCTAGACGTAATGACCTATTTAACTTGGAACGTCACGGGTTTACCGACCCAACGGGTGATGGGGATGGCGGGTATTCTAGATTCTTCACGATTACAACTCTTTATTGCTATGCAGTTGGGGGTTTGTTCTGCCGATATCAGTACGATGGTTTTGGGTGGTCATGGGGATTTGATGTTACCGTTGCCACGTTATTGCACCGTTCGAGGTGTGCCGATTACGGAATTATTGGATAGCTCCACCATTGACCAATTGGTAGAACGCACCCGCAATGGAGGAGCCGAAATCGTCAAATTATTGCAAACAGGGGGAGCCTATTACGCGCCCGCTTCTTCTGCCTGTGTGATGATAGAAGCCATTTTACGCAATCAATCCCGTCTTTTACCCGCCGCGACCTATCTTCAGGGAGAATATGGACTAGAGGATGTTTTTCTGGGGGTTCCCTGTCGGTTAGGGTGTCATGGGGTGGAATCGATTCTGGAAGTGTCGTTAACCGAGTCGGAAAAAGAAGCTTTACACACCTCTGCCCAATCCGTCCGCAAAAATGTGGAGTTGGCGATCGCGAGTTTAAACTGAAATAATTTTTTAATCAACCCATTTACCAGCAAATATTGTGACAGATACCCATTGGCCCGCACTTTTACAACAATTACTCGATCGCCATTCCCTTTCCCAAGTACAGGCTTCCCAACTAATGCAAGGTTGGCTCAAGGAAGAAATTCCCCCCGTTCTTTCTGGTGCAATTCTCGCCGCTATTCAAGCCAAGGGGGTTTCTGCAGAAGAATTAGCAGGCATGGCCCAGGTTTTGCAGGCTCAATCCTTACAACAAAATCAGATTGCCCATTCCCAACCCCTAGTCGATACCTGTGGTACGGGAGGCGATGGCTCATCTACTTTTAATATCTCCACCGCAGTTGCCTTTGTGGTCGCCGCCGCAGGGGTCAAAGTCGCCAAACATGGTAACCGTTCGGCATCCAGTAAGGTGGGTTCCGCCGATGTCCTAGAAGCTCTGGGGATTAATCTAACCGCCCCTTCTGAAAAAGTCTCCGCCGCTGTTGAAGCTGTAGGAATAACTTTTCTATTTGCGCCTGGTTGGCATCCCGCCCTCAAAAGCGTTGCCCCTCTTCGCAAAACCCTCAATATCAGAACGATTTTTAATTTACTCGGCCCCTTGGTGAATCCTCTACGCCCAACGGGTCAAGTCATTGGGGTGTATGATGCCCAATTTTTAACGCCTATCGCCGAAGCCTTGGCAGTGTTGGGAACCTCAAAGGCGATGATTGTTCATGGTAGGGAGCGATTAGATGAGGCAGGTTTGGGAGATATAACCGATATTGCTTTATTAACGAATAATCAAGTCAATCTCAGCACGTTAAATCCTGAAAAATTAAATTTGACACCTGCTCCAATTTCTGAGTTGAAGGGGGGGGATTTAATTGAAAATACCGATATTTTGAGAAATGTGTTGCAGGGAAAGGGAACCTTAGCTCAAGTGGAGGCGGTGGCGTTGAATGCGTCCTTGGCTTTACAGGTTGGGGAGGCGGTAACGTGGGGCAATCATCAGCAGAGCATTGAAACGGCGAAAGATATTTTAAAAAGTGGTTTAGCTTGGCAAAAGTTAGAGGCTTTAGTTAATTTTTTAAAGTAAGATTTGTCAACTGTTTTGAGCGCGATCGGCTTCTTCTTTTAGCCCTATTTTAGTGTTAAGTCTCTACAGCCCACATTCAGCAGGTTAAATCATAAAAATGTTATTTTAATCTAAATGCAATTAAGGTAACCAAAATGAAAAAAGAAACACAAATAGATGTCCAAGATATAGACCATTTGGGAATAATAGCAGGAATTATAGACGAAATAGGAATAGTAGAAATAATAGATAAAGAGTTAGGGACTCATCCGCAAGAAAAAATCAGTGCGGGTCAGGTGGTTAAAGCAATGATTATCAACTGTATGGGATTTTTGACAGCTCCCTTGTACTTATTTAGTGAATTGTTTAGTGGGAAAGCAACAGAGCATCTAATTGGGGAAGGAATAAAAGCAGAATATTTAAATGATAGCCGACTAGGAAGGGTATTAGAGCAATTATACAAATATGGGGTAAGCCTACTCTTTATAAAAATAGCACTTGTGATGGTACAGCGTTTCGGGATAAAAATATCAAGCGGGCATATGGATGGGACAAGTATTTCAGTAGAAGGAAAATATATTCAATCAGAAGAAAAACAGAAAGAGAGAGCTGCTGAAAAGGGTGAAGAAAAGGAAGAGGAGGATGAACCAGCACCAATCAGGATAAATCATGGTTACTCCCGTGACCATAGACCAGACTTAAAACAATTTACCTTAAGTTTGTTAACAATAGGAGAAGAAGGAATACCATTGTTTTTGCAAGTAGGAGATGGCAATAAACTTGACTCCCAAGCTTTCCCAGAGATGATTAAAGCTTTTCAATCTCAATGGCAAGGCGAAAAACTTGATTTATTCGTGATGGATGCAGCTTTTTATGAGAAAGAAAATTTAATGGAATTTAAAGAAAAGACTAATTGGCTTAGCCGAGTACCATTAACGATTAAAGCTGCTCAAGAATTGACTAAAACTCTATTACCAGAGCAATTTACTAAGAGTAAACAATACCAAGATTATCGTTTTTGTACAGTTTGTAGTGAATATGCAGGGGTTAAACAACAGTGGGTTGTAGTCGAAAGCGAACAGAGGAAACAGGCTGACTTAAAAGCTTTATCGAATCGTATTGAGCAGTCCTTCCCCTTGAAAAAGAAAAGTCTCCTCAGTCTAAAGAAGAAAGAATTTGCTTGGGTCGCTGATGCCGTCAGTGCGGCAAAAGACTTTGGGAAAACCCTCAATTATCATTCGCTTACTGAATTAAACATTCTTACCAAGCCTCACTATAAACGTAAAGGAAGACCCCGCCCAGAAGATGAAGTTAGTCACTATACTTATCATATTCAGGCAAATTTAGTAGAGGCTCAAGCTGTCATCCAAACTTATCGTCATCAAACTGGACGTTTTATTTTGGCTACTAATTTACTAGATGACACAACGTGGACAGCAGAACTTATCCTACAGGAGTACAAGGCTCAACAAACGACTGAACGCGGATTTCGTTTTATTAAAGACCCTCTCTTTTTTGCTTCACGAGTTTTTCTTAAAAGTACGAAACGTATCATGGCATTGGCAATG
>JBEIFD010000018.1:0-14899 GCA_040382535.1 Merismopediaceae cyanobacterium | reverse complement strand
TTGAATCTCTGACCCAGTTGACCTTACCGAGCCAGGATCTGATCGTAGATTATGTTTCTTCTATTCAAATTGCTTTTTTTGAAGTTTATCTAAATCAAAATGAAAAGTTTCGTCCCTATTTACAATCAGCCTACGCGGAGTATCTCAGTCAGGGGGAAGAATTTAAATTAGATTTTATTAGTGAAGTTTCAGTTCCTAAGTTAGTTGATGCGATTGAACGATTTAAACGGGAACATGGTGCGTTTTCTTCTAAATAATGATGATAATCATGCCAAGACGATCGCGATTTGTTTTTCAAGTTAAATTGAATCTCTCAAAGCGCGATCATTTTTATGTTTTTTTCATTGGAAAAGGGGAAGTCTATCACTCTAATGAGTATCGTGAAAACGCTCTATTGGCTCTAGTTTCGTTGAATCTACCATCAAACAAATCGGTCATCGTCTTAAAATCACTGGTGCTAGTTAGAATATTTTGAATGTTCCTCAAGTGCTTCGTCATCGTTGTTCCTATCTTAATGGTTGCTTTTTTTAACCCTCTTATTTTCCTTTTTAAGCATTTATACTTATTGCATAAATGAGATGCTCTCCTTTAAATAGGCTTCTGACTATCCCGCCTTACTCTCTACTAATAATAAATAGGAATTGACCACTTTGACTAAATCTTGGGGAAGAAAGGGTTTGGAAACATAGCCGACCGACCCCAACATTTTCGCTTTAACACGATCCAGAATTCCGTCTCTTCCTGTTAGCATCACAATGGGGATATCCTTGAGTGCTGAAGATTTGCGACACAGTCCACAAAGTTGATAGCCATCAATATCAGGCATATTAATATCCATTAAAATTAAATGAGGTTTAGGATTTAAGAGGGCAGTGAGGGCCTTGAGGGATTCCTTAATACTAATCACGCGATAGCCCTCCGACTCTAGGGTGAATTTTACCACCCGTTGAATAGAAGCACTATCATCAACACAAGCCACAATGGGACGATGATCATTTGTAGGCAAAATATAGGAACCCATTGCGATCGCGCCTGACTGGATCATCGGATTGAGGAGCGTCCCTAAACTGAGGGTGCTGAGTTCCATTTTATTGGCGAGATCATACAAACAGGACTGATCCTCTAAAAAACGGATTAAATTCTTTAATTTAGGATTAAATTGTCCTAGTTGTCCATCAATTAAATCGATTAATTGGGGGCGGTTCGTGACTAAAGGACGCTGAAAGGGAGAAGCAATAAATTTCCTGAGTTGCCACCAGCATCTAACTTTGCTTTCAACAGGCAACATCAATTTTTTTAGATTCAAATAGAGTAATAAATTCTCTAATCCGACGGTATTTTCAAAATAACAGAAAGCTTTATTTTGCGATAAAATTTCAATCAAAGCTTCCTGGGTGAATTTGGCCAAAATTGCTCGAATTTCTTGAAACGAAAATTTATCGGTTTGCCATAACTCACAAAGGTATTGATAATCATCATTAATTTCCGATGGCAAGGTGGAATTGTGGTTAGGTAAATAACGACCAAACAAGTAATGCAATCTTTCGGTATAGCCCATTGCACTACCAGCATAATGAATTCTGCCATTGCCTAAATAGATACGCCAATGGATAGAGGGATCGAGGGGATTTTGAACCACAAGTCGGCCTGATGCTTGCTTGTCGATCAGCGTTTGCAGAACTCGGTAAGGTGTTCCTTCGACTTTGTTTTGGTGGCTAACATTTTTTTCTTGAATTATCATAGGATTTGATGTAAATTCACCTTTAAATATTATTAATGAGTTAATTAGTTGATAAAAATTAATTATTTTTGATTTTAAACGACTTAGGATAAATAAGTATGATTTTCTAATCCCCACCCTGTTGAAAATAGTTTTGTTGTTTTTTCTTCATGAAATCAGCGATCGCCCATGAAATAAAAAGATAAAACAGTTATTTAGAATGGGGAGTATCCGAAGTTACCATTAATAATCTCGAATCCATTAGAGAGAATTTATCCTAAATAAGGTGATTACTCCATGATTTTTAAGAGGAACTTTGAGGTTCTGACGGGGTATTTTTCAGTCTTTTGTAAAAAAAACAAAGTAGCAATCACTGATTAATATAGCGTTTTGACCACTTAATTGGGTTGGAGACAAAGGAGTGAGCATCTGAATTTTTTCCCAAAAAAGTAAAATCTCCACTTTTTTTAACAAAATGGAGACCTGACGCGATTCAATTTTTATTAAATTTTGAAGTTAGTTGGCTACTTCCGCAGGTTTGCGACCAGCCCTCAGACTTGCTTGAGTTTGGTCTTCATCAACGGGCAAAAATTCGAGATGATTGAAAAGCGTTGTCACAAAGGCAAACAAAAGAAACGGAAGGGTTAGCACCAACACCAAGGCAACGGTTGCAAAGGCGTAAATTTGGCGGGTACTGCTCCAGAGGGCCAGGGTGGTTGCTAGAGAAATAAAAATAACGATCAACCAAATGATAATCTGTCCGTAGATATCACCAAAAGAGAGGGTGCATACCATGCGATATTTGTAAGCGTCTTTGTCCATTATTGACATCCTGTAGAGTTGTGGGGAAGGGGTGAAAACCAGCAGAGTATTCCAGAAACTTTTAAAGCTGTTTATTTTAAAATACTAAATGATTATTCTCGCTTTATTGGTATATTTAAGAGCCATTTAATATTGCTTAATATTTCCAGATTATTTTTTTAAAAAAGTTTGTAATTAACCGAAAAATAAAGACTCTGCTGGGAAAGAGTATTACCTTGGACTTTAAACTCAGTTAAAGGTAATCCCCAATCTAAGCGAGCATTAAGGCGATCGCCCATTTGCCAAATTAATCCTAGCCCTAAACTCACCAGGGTATTGGGGCTGGGCGTGGGGATGGGATTGTCTTGGTCATTCCAGCCCGTGCCGTAATCGATAAAAGGGGCGATTTGTAACAGTCCCTCGATTTCATTAACCCGCAAAATAGGCAAACGAACCTCGGCTGAAGCAAAAATTCCATTATCCGTTAAAAAAAAGTCCTGACGATACCCGCGCACGCTATTTAATCCGCCCAGACTCAATTGCTCTAGGGGAACCAGGGGATCGGTCGATAACTGCAAAGCAGACCGAAAGACAAACAGAGTATCAGGCGCGAGTAAACGGACATACTGCCCCTGACTTCGCCATTCAAAAAAACGACCATCGGGGGGATTTTCATTAGTCGTCGCATCTAAAAGTCCTAACCCCAAACTGAATTGGGAACGAAGAGCCAACACATCCTCCGCGCCCCGTTGTGTCCATTCCTGAAAAAAGCGGAGGGCGGCGATCTTGGTTTGTCCCTGATCATTGGCTCCTGGGGATAGGGGAAAATCGACTCCCAGTAGGGTAGTTTGACTAGCGGAATAGGAACCCGTTAGGCCGAGGGCTAATTCTTGAGACGGATTTTGGAGGATGGGCTGACGGTACGTAAAGTCTAGATAAAGAGAATCTCCCGTAATGTCTAACTGATCAAAGGGTTCTTCAATCACATTAGTAGCATTCCATTGTCCTGAGAGTTTGAGGGTTCCGTTTTGGGGATTGATCGGTAAAGTATAGGTTCCATAGACCGCGTTACTGCCGTCACTATTGGCATATTCCAGACTGATTGCGTCGCCGATCCCCAATAAATTCCCCTCACTTATCCGCAATCCCCTTTCAACGCTACCAATGCTCCTAACTTTGCCATTATCCACAAAAAGATCCAAATCAAAGGTATCTGCTTCTTGGATATTGACGGAAAGAAGACTTAATTCGGGAACGGAACCCGCCGAGATTTCCGCCGAAATCGATTTAATCAGGGGATTAAGCTGTAAGAGTTGCAATGCCTGTAATAATTGCCTTTGATTAAAGGGTTTATCGGTGGTGATCGCCAAACGACTGCGGACATATTCGGGATTTAATTTGCCATCAACCTTGACGTTGATCGCTTCTAAACTGCCTTCAATAATTTGAATTTTCACCACCGCTCCTTTTTGGGAAAAGGTCTGATTAGCGGGAATGATGGCTCCAGAATTGATGTAACCCGCGTCGGTATAAAGTTTGGTAACGGCGGCTTCGGCTTGTAATAATTCGGCAAAGGTAATCGGTCGATTAATAAAACTCTCCGTTGCTTTTTGGAGTTCTTCTTGGTTAAAGGCGGTATTTCCCGTAAATTGAAATTCTTTAACGAATATTTCCCCTGGAATATTGGGTAAATTGCTAGGAGCGATCGGTTGAGGAGTCAGTAAATCCAGAGAAGGGATGGGGGCATTTTCGGGCAGTGGCAAGGGTGGGGTGGGTGTCCTGGGAATCAAAATTCTGCCAGGAGAGAGGGACGGAACCTGAGTTTGAGCCAGTCCTCTGGTCGGATTAAAAAGAATTAACCCCAAAATTATGAACCCTAAAGTTTGTTTGAACATCCCCAAAAGTAATTTAATTGAAAAAAAGAGTTGCGATTCTCTTACTAAAAGAAAAATTGCGATCGCATTTGTCTATATATTTGTCCCCATTGAGAAAACCCATTCACAGACAAGTAATTTTTATGGGATAACAAATGACTGCCATTTATTCTAGAGCTTTATGGCGCAAAAAGGAGAAAACAATATTCTTTTTGATGAAATGTTACTTTTTTTTCAGAATAAAGCGGATCGAAGCAGAGTAGATTAACATAACGGGGGGAGTTCATCTATAATATCTAAAGGTATTTTTCAATGTAGCCATGATTAGGGTTTAAGGATGTTTGCATTAAAATGCTTTAACCTTCAATAGGAAGAATGGAACTGGAAATAAATTTTCCGTATTGTTAATAATTGCTATGAATGAAGAATCCGAATTGAGTTGGGAACAGATTAAACAAGCAGCAGATCAGGTTATTTTTGCCCATACGGGAGAATATCTTAAGGACGTTGAAATACTGGTTTTACAGAGTTCTTGGGAGGGATTGACCTATGAAACGATGGCAGGAGTCCATTTTCTGGCGGTGAATTATTTGCGGGGAGATGTCGGCCCGACTTTGTGGCAAAAGCTGTCCGATGCCCTGGGAGAAACACTCACGAAGAAAAATTTTAAAAATGCTCTCCAACGGGCTACCCAACGACAATTATTATTGAGTTCCGTTAATTCGATTAATTCGGCGATCGCAACTTCAAATACGAGTTCTAGCCATACCTCTGAAATATCTAGTCCCAACCCAACTAGCTTTACCCCGCCCTTTCCCGAAGGCTCCGTTCCCCTAGATTCCCCCCTGTACCTAGAGCGAGAAGGCGTAGATCAGCTTTGTTATGACATGATGATGCGATCGGGGGCATTGTTACGGATTAAAGCTCCTAAACAAATGGGAAAAACCTCATTAATCACCAGAATTTTGGCTCACGGTAAAGTTAATCAATACAAAACAGTTTATATCGATCTAAAAAGTGTTGAAAGAAGTATCATTAGCAATTTAGATAAATTCCTACGATGGCTCTGCGTAATCGTCGGGCGACAATTGGAATTAGAAAATTGTTTAAAGGATTATTGGGACACAGAGATTTTAGGCAGTAATGATAATTGTACAGTGTATTTTGAAGAATATTTATTAGCTGAAATTGATTGCCCTTTGGTTTTGGCATTAGATAGCGTTGATCGTCTCTTTGCCTATAGCGAAGTAGTTGAAGATGTCTTGGGAATGTTGAGAAGCTGGCACGAAAAAGGTAAAACAACCCATCGTTGGCGACAATTAAGGCTTGTTCTCGCCCATTCCACTGAATCCTATATTCCTTTAGATATTAACCAATCTCCCTTTAATGCGGGGGTTCCGATTGAATTATTAGAATTTAATATCTCACAAATTTTTAAATTAGTAACTATCTATTCTCTGGATTGGCATCAGTCCCAGATCGAAAAATTAATGGCAATGGTCGGTGGTCATCCCTATCTTATTTCTCTGGCTCTTTACGCGATCGCCACAGAAAGATTAACCTTGGCTCAACTCTTGTCAGAAGCCCCGACCGAAACGGGAATTTATCAAGCCCATCTTTACCAGCAGATCCAAACCTTAAAACAAGTCCCCTTATTAGCCGATGCACTTAAAAAAGTTGTCCTTTCTCCAGAACCCGTTACCCTAGATTCCATGCAGATTTATAAGTTACATAGTATGGGATTAGTCCTACAACAGAATACTCAAGTGATTCCGAGGTGTCAGCTATATCGTGAATATTTTCGTCGAGTTTTATAAAAGCTAATGTGCTATAAAATAAAATTGATCTTGACAGAGGTTTTCCATGATTCAAGCAATCCCCCAGATCTTATCATTAGATTTTGATGGCGTTATCTGTGATGGCATTCTAGAATATTTTCAAACAACAAAACGCACCTACGAAACTCTCTGGAAAGTTGGCGATCGCGATCGTCTAGATCAGTTTGCCGAGCAATTTTATCGCCTAAGACCCGTGATTGAAACTGGCTGGGAAATGCCGATTTTACTCAGAGCTTTAGTCTTAGAAATTCCTGATGAAAAAATTCTTCATAGTTGGCCAGAAATTTTAAAAAATTTGTTAGAATCCGATCAGCTTGATAAGTCCTTAATCATCCAAAATTTTGACAAAGTTAGGGATGAATGGATTACGCAGGATCTAGAAAGTTGGTTAGCATTACATCGTTTTTATCCTGGGGTAATCGAACGACTTCAAGAAATTCTGAATTCTTCAACTCAACTCTATATTATTAGTACAAAAGAAAGTCGCTTCACTCAAACCTTATTAGCCGAACAAGGAGTCTTAATTAATCCCCAACATATTTTAGGAAAAGAAGTGAAGCAACCTAAATATAAAACCCTCCGTCAAATTCTAGATCAAAATCAATTAAATCCTGAACAACTGTGGTTTGTCGAAGATTTATTAAAAACCTTACAACTCGTCGCCGAGCAACCTAATTTAAACAAGCTAGGACTATTTTTAGCCGATTGGGGCTACAATACTCAATTAATCCGCGACTCTATTCAAAATAATCCACAAATTAAATTGTTATCATTAAATCAGTTCAATCAAGATTTTTCATCTTGGTGATTAAAATCGTTTGCCGACATCCAAAATATACCGCTTGCAGGACATTACTATAAACTGGAGCAAGGAATTGAGTTACCATCAGGATTGGGGGTTATTGCCGATGGCAAAGATGTTAGTGGCATCCATTCACCCACCCATCACACTATCTACCCCACTCGTCCAATGTCCTTAACAGAATTTCAAGAAAAATGTTTAGATTGTGGATGGATTTATGTTGGTAAGAAAGAACTAAAATAGAGGAAAAACTATGCAAATCATACCTTCTACGGAACAAGATCAACAACTTTGGCAGCAATTTGTCAATCAGGGCAATGCCTATAATCAGTCGCGTCAAATTTTCTTTCAACAGTGTCAAGACCAAATCAAAATTATTAAAACAGCCCTTCATAATCCCAATCAAAGAAGAGTTGCTCTGCTCTTTTTTGAATATTTAAATGAAACAGAGCGTCAAGGTTTATTTAATGATTTAATTGATCTAGCCAGTGTTGGACATTCGGATATCGAATTGGTTCGACAAGTCATTTTATCTTTTCCTCACAATTATTTATTAACTCAGATTGAAGCGAGTGCCGAAATAGTGTTAGAAAATGGAACAGATGAAGAATATAGAAGGTTATTAGAACTTTATCTTGAAGTTGATATTAGCTTAGCCAGACGATTAATCGATAGAGCATTGAAAAGTAGCGATCCTGATATTTATGAAGTTGGAGAAGATTTTCAATATTATCTTCTTGAGCATCTAAATAGCTTTGATAAACAAATTATTTACACTTAAAAATAATTCAAATGAAACCACCAGGCTGGGATGAATTTCTCCAAGAAATTATTCATGATTATGATTTACATGGCAAACTCAAGGAAGTTTTCTTTGTTCGCTTTGCCTACGAAAATTGGCGTAAATCGGATTTAGAAATCTGGGAATTAGCCGAAGCCGCGAGTCATGAAACCTATAAAAAGCAAATGACTCAAATTTATAGTTATTTTGCTAAAGATAAACCCAATGGTTGTCCTGAACTTGATCCTTCTAGTAAGGGGCCTGGTAAATTTCAAGTTTTGCGAGAATGGTTCAAGGATATTAAATATCCCGATTGGCAAAACGCGATCGCCGATAGTCCACCTGTTTTACCGCAATTTAAAGCGAGTGTAACCCAAGCAGATCAAAGCATTTATGTTCCGCGTCCACCAATTGAAACAGATTGCTTGCAAGAGATTGTCAAATCAGGATCATTAATTCGCATTAAAGCTCCTGAAAAAACAGGAAAAACAGCTTTAATCAAATTAATTCTCAATCAAGTTAAAGCGTCAAATTATCGAACAGTTTATCTCAATTTACAGACGGCTGAATCGGCTATGTTTAGTAGTTTGGATAAATTTTTACGCTGGTTTTGTGCCAATATTAGTCGAGAATTAGGAATAAAACCCCAATTAGATGATTATTGGGATGAGGAACTATTTGGTAGTTTGGTCAGTTGTAAAACCTATTTTCAGAGTCATTTATTAGAGCAGATTAATCAACCTTTAGTTTTGGGTTTAGATAACTTAGATCGCGTGTTTGATTATGGAGAAATTGCCCAGGATTTTTTACCGATGTTGCGCTATTGGCATGAAGAAGCGAATAATTTACCCATCTGGCAAAATCTGAGATTGATGATTGCCAATTCTACAGAAGTTTATATTAAATTAGATGCCAATCAGTCACCTTTTAATGTGGGACGACAGATAAAATTACCTGGATTTAATTTAGAACAGGTGAATCTTTTAGGCAATAGCTATCAAATTGGGGAGATTGATACCCAAGCATTACAGTCTTTACTTACGAATTTAATTGAATTAGTAGGGGGGCATCCCCATCTCGTTCGATTGGCATTAAATGCCCTGCAAGATGCTAAAATTTCCCCCGAAAAATTATTAACAGAAGCTCCAACCCAGGGAGGAATTTATGCTTCCCATTTGCGCCATTATTGGAATAATTTACAGTCTTCTTCTGGGTTGATAGAGGCGATGAAATTAGTGGTTAAGACGACCAGTCCTGTTAAGTTAGAACCCGCGATCGCCTACCGTTTAGAAAGCATGGGATTAATCACCTTAATCGGCGATGAAGCTAAGGCCAGTTGTCCCCTTTATCAACTTTATTTTCAAGATAATCTTTGACAAAATTTGGAATAGGAGAAACGAGAATAGTTCTTAACGATGAAAACTATAAATTGTTTGGGTTTGTAAATTATCACAAATTAAGGCTGGTTTATCGGTAAAGGTAAATTTCTTGCGGTCTAGAATGACTTGCAAACCCATCATGGGATCATCGCCGCCAGAGATTAAAAATTCTAATTGCTCTAGATCTTCCCAACTTGTTAGGGTTTCTAAAATTCCGATGATCGCCTTCAAATAGGGATTCTCAGATTCTTGATACCAATGGGGAGAAGTGGCATTACCCTGGTCGAGTCCTAGATGAAAAATGAGAGAGGATTGGTCAAATAACGCGATCGCAACAGGTCTAACCTCTTCCTGTAATAAAAGCTGACTCGGACGAATCAAAAACCGTAATTTTTCGAGCTTTTCACACCGTTCAGTGACAGTGGAAATTTTAGGTCGCCATATCAAGGCGATCGTAATCAAATAGGTCTGTAATAATAGATGTCCCATTTTTTCCGCTTTTGTGGTCAAATAAGCCGCATTATAATCATTCGCTTCAATTAACAAAGGAACCCTATCGACGACTTCCAAACCGTAACCCTTTAAGCCCGCAATTTTACGGGGATTATTGGTAATTAGTCGAATTTTTTTGACCCCCAAATCATTCAACATCTGCGCTCCCATGCCGTAATCCCGTAGATCGGCAGGGAATCCTAACCGTTCATTGGCTTCCACCGTATCAAAGCCCATATCTTGCAGGGAATAGGCTTTTAATTTATTGACTAAACCAATGCCGCGCCCCTCCTGTCGTAAATAAACCACTACTCCTAAGCCGTGATTATCTAACATCTTGAGAGCCGCTTGTAACTGCATCTGGCAATCACACCGCAATGACCCCAGGGCATCCCCTGTCAGACATTCTGAGTGCATCCTTACCATGACAGGGTGATCGGCAAAATCCGCTAAATTTCCCTTAACAATGGCAATATGTTCCGTTTGGTCTAATAAATTACGATAGGCATAAATTTTAAAATCCCCATATTGACTCGGAAAATCACAGACGGTTTCTCTGACCACAAAGCGATCGTGCTGGAGGCGATAACTAATCAAATCCGCGATACTAATCAGTTTTAATTGGTGTTTTTGGGCATATTCAAATAATTGGGGCAAACGAGCCATTGAGCCATCGGCATTTTGAATTTCACAAATCACTCCCGCAGGATACAAACCCGCCAATCGAGAGAGATCCACCGCTGCTTCCGTATGGCCAGCCCGTTTTAAAACGCCACCTTCCTTGGCGCGAATGGGAAAAATATGTCCAGGACGGGTCAAGTCATCGGGATGGGTGCTGGGATTAATGGCGATTTGAATCGTGCGAGCGCGATCTTCGGCGGAAATGCCCGTTTTCCCTCCCAAACGAGGAGAGGCATCAATACTGACCGTAAAAGCGGTTTGATTGCTATCGGTATTTTTCGTGACCATCAAGGGCAAATCCAAACTATCTAGCCGTTCCCCTGTCATTGCTAAACAAATTAATCCCCTGGCTTCGACGGCCATAAAGTTAATCATGTCTGGGGTGGCAAACTGGGCGGCACAAATCAAATCCCCTTCATTTTCCCGATTTTCGTCATCAACTACCACGATGGAATGGCCTGCCTGTATAGCGGCTAGGGCTTCGTCGATGGGATCAAATTGAATACTGAGGGGGGGCGATATTTCCACGAGATGTTAAAAAAATTTAGAAGGCTTAAGCCTATTGTAACCTTTTGTTTTGTCCCAGGATTTTAACGAATTTTTATCAGCAGTTTCCTGAATTGTTCTTGTCGAAAACTCTACTGCTCAAAGAAATGCGATCGCGGCCTAAAAATCGGCGATCGCACTTTTAATTTATAAATTAGTTTTAATCCATATTAACCGCTCAACAATTTTGTAAGAGGTCTATTTTAAGTCTGAACAGTTGCCAAGTTCGTATTTCCACGTGATCGCATCTATCAATACGAATAATTATCCAAACGACTCGTTTTGTTGATGTGGTAAATTTATTTTAAGCTTCTAATAAGGATATGTCTAAATGAATAAACTAGGGGAAAGATTAAAATATTCTCCTAATGCTTTTGCTTGGGCTTTACTAATTGCTCGTTTGCCATTGACGACTTCAGAAACGACCCCACTGGAGCCAATAATTCCGACTAAATCTGCTTGACGAGTCCCACTAGATTCCATTAAATGTAACAGAATTTCGTGGGGAGTTGAGGGTTCCATCGGATAATTCTCGGTTTCATAGGCTTCAATTAAAGTTACTAACAATAGATAGAGTGCCGTTTCTTCGGGAAGGCGATTTTTCTTATGTCTTAATTGTTCAGACTGCATTAAAGCTTGTTCACATTCTTCCTCAGATTCAATCACTTTAGGGGCAGTCTCAAACAAAAGATTACGATAGGTATTTTTATCAAAAGTAAGGGTCATTTTTCCACCTCCCTTTATCATATTCGGCATGAGTTAAAAAATATTTATAACGGATAGTCTGAAATTGATAATCAATATCTACAATCAAGCGATAGTGATTTCCTTTGAGATTAAAAACGGTAAACTTTCCGACAGATTCAGCCTCTCGATAATCTTTTCGGACTTGTTCTAGATTTTGCCAATTAGCTTTTTTGACAACATCGTACCAGTTTTCAATTTGTTTTTTAACATCAGGGTAGCGACTTGCATCCTGACGAAGATGGCGCATTGAAATCAAACGCATAATAACCTCGGAAGTAAATTAAAAGGTTGAAAAAATTAGTAATCATTGCGGTTTGTCCTTAACATAATGTAACTCCATTGTAAACTATTATCTCAAAATGAGAGGAGATTGTCAAGGGTCTTTTGCTTTTTGTGAAAAATCGAGATGAAGTTTATCGCGGCATTCGATTGTATGAGGGGCAATAGAAGCATTGAAAGGCTTACTGTATAAGATTGTAAATACGTCTTACTGATGCGAATACCGCTTTATTAACTCATTTGTGCATCTTTTACAGCCTGTCTTTTGACAAGTCACTCACTTTTCTTGACAATCAATACAGAGTCAAACCATCTAGAAAAAAGGAGATACTCATGAAAAGAATTTTTGCCGTTCTTGTAATGCTTTTAACCATTGCAAATTTAGCCTTTAGTCCTGCCGCTCTTGCCGCAGATATCGAAAACGGAGCTAAGCTATTTAGTTCTAATTGTGCCGCCTGCCATATGGGAGGAGGAAATGCGATCGCCGCCGCCATGACGTTGAAAAAAGAAGCTTTAGCGGCCAATGGCAAAGATACAGTAGAGGCTATTGTTGCTCAAATCACAAAGGGCAAAAACGCCATGCCTGCCTTTGAGGCTCGTTTAAAGCCAGAACAAAGAGAAGATATTGCTGCCTACGTTTTGGCTCAAGCGGCAAAGGATTGGAAATAGTTTTTACATTTTTGATGAATTAACTAAAAATCAGCGATCGCGGCCTAAAAATCGGCGATCGCATTTTCATTGATATTTTGGGGAGTTTTATTTACGAATACTGACACGCACCCAGAATTGATAACCTGTTGCTTGTTGTAGGGCATTAGCAAATTGTTGGGCTTCTTGTTTGGAGAGAAAGCTGGCGACTTATACATTACGATCCGCACAAATACTGAGCTAAAAAATATTACACTAAAACTCTATCACACCTCAAAAATCCTAATCATCGTAAACTAAACGCTCAAAATATTCATCAATCTAGGTTTATTTAGGGAAAACATTGTAATTACCATACCTAAAAAATTGTAAAAAATCAGAAAATATAGGTTAATATTGGATCAAAATCAACGAACTCAGGCTATAATTAATCTTATGGTATTTTCGGAAAATTTTTAAGGTAATGAATATGAAAGTAGCCAGGTTTGATGAAATTAAAGAAAAATTTGAAATTAAGGATGAGGAGCTTTTTATTTATGCAGTGGAATCCGATGAAACTTTAAAATTAACCAGACTAAATGAATACGAAATTTTAGCAGAAGAAGGATTAAAAGACGTTTACGACAATGAACCTGATGGATTATGGGAGAAATGTCTTGAAGGTTAAACAACGAGAGATTATTCTGATTCATTTTCCTTTTTCAGATTTGACAGGAGCGAAAGTTAGACCAGCATTAGTCATTTCTAATAACCCATATAACCGAATAAATTTAGATACTGTTGTGTTAGCAATAACCTCTAATTTATCGCCTCATCCCTATAAAGTTTTAGTTGAAATGCAAAATCTAGAGAGTGGTAGTTTGCCCCTTAAAAGTGCGATTAGAGTTGATAAACCCTTTTCAGTCCTGCAAACTAAAGTATTAAAAATTTAAGCAAAAATAACAGTTAACAAGTTAGAAGAAGTAAAATTACTGATCAATCAACTGATTAGTTAATGTAAATTCTTCAATATTTAATGTTTGAGGGTTAGCGATCGCGTTTTTCTTAATCAGGAATGGCGATCGCGCTTGGTTGATGACGGTGGGAAAAAATTTGAGTCAGATTAGTTTTTAATGGCTCTCTATTCTTTTTTATCAGATTCAGGTAATTCCTTTGTGTCAGAATCTTTACTAGAATCTTGACCTTTGAGAATAGGTAAAGCGTTCCAGAAACCCGTTAAAGCTTGATTAAAATTACTCGCATCCATAATACCTGTGATGTGTAGACCCGTAATTGCGATAAAGGCACAAGCTAACAGAATTGCTGGCACAATAATTACTAACTGTAAGCCTGGTACATAGTGAGCTAAAACGGCAAAAATAAATGCAATGACTGCTAGTAGAAAGAGTAGAACTAAACTGGGTTTAAGAAGATTGGGCGTTGTTTTTGGAAGAGGTTTAAGAGGTTGACTGTCGCGGCTTAAATCAGCTTTTTCTCGACGATCATCTAGGTTTTCTTCGCGTTGTTGACGGGATTCTACTCCTTCTAATAAATCACGAATATTATAGTTTCCTTGCAATCCAGGCAAGATCGCATCGTTAGTATTTTGGCGATCTAAATTGCAAAGATGCAGATAATCAACGGGAACTTGGCGAGCGGTGGGCTGCCCTTTGTCATATTCCTGCACAACTAAAAATTCTTTGACAGCTAAATTAGGGATCGTATTATGAATTTTGGTGAAATCCCTACGGATAATCGCCAATAGGTTACTGCCATGAGAACCTTGCACTTTTATCGAAATAAAATTATCTTCTTCATCGCTACGAACTAAAGCTTTACTATTACCTTCGGTGAGGACAACACCACTCCGCCAGCGCATGGTTTTATAAATCATTTCATGGTTACGAACAATGAAGCGAGAAATGATGCTACTGGGCAAAATATCATAGCGATATTGAAAGTGGAGCGGGGCGTTTTCGTAGGCATCCACATCGGGTTCATCTATGGGCAGTAAATCAGTGATTAGGTAGCGGTTTGGATTAGCATGATCAAGGGGAAAACAGAGTTCAAATTTTTCCATTAATCCCATCAAAAAGGGGCGTTTATTATCGGGGTAGCGGCTAGGTTGTTTAAGAACACGATTCAGGTCTGTTAGCTCTAAAAGTCCTTTTTTCTTAAAGAGTTCGTTATTATTTAAAATATCATAAACACCGCTTGTCACCCATTCGGGATTAAGCACATTCGTTTCTTTGAGGCGGGGATCATCTTGATAGTTGAGAACAATGCCTAAATCATGGAGAAATTCGACTAATGTTTTTTGATCTTGTTGGCT
>JBEIFD010000017.1:0-15674 GCA_040382535.1 Merismopediaceae cyanobacterium | reverse complement strand
CATGATATTCCTCAATGGGTTGAGCATGACCCAGAAAATCATCTTGATAGTTAAAACGAAAAACTGCGTTAGCCAATAAATCTACACTAGATAAAACATGATTATTGGTTAGCAATAAGTTTTCTGTGACTAAAAATCCTGTCCCTAGTCCTCTAATATAAGCAACAGAGCGAGAAACTTCTAAGCCTCTTTGCAAAAAGGCAACGGGTCGTAACGTATTTTCTCCAATAATCTTTTCTAAAACATCGGCTGTAGTTTCAACCCCTTTCCATTGCTCAATATTTGGAAGAGCAGCGATCGGAGTCATCATTTCATACTTTGTCAGCATTCGATCTAGAAACTCCTGCTGTTGAACTCCCACAAATTCCTTCATTGTGCTGAGGAATAGCCCCAAAGCTTCATTTTTATGAGTTAAACGCCCATAATTCGATAAATGGCTAACAATTTCACTAATGGCAACAAAAGTATTCCCTGACAGATCAATCCTTGGAACTAACTGTTTTAAGCCAGCTAACTCCAACATTTGTAAACGCGATCGCTCTGTGGCTAACTCTGGCAAATCCTTAAGTAGGGTAATTAATTGCTTACGATCTTCTGACTCGAAGTTAATCATTTCTAATGACTCCGTACCTTGCAAACTTTCCCGATATTATCATGATTTAAAGAGAAAATATTTTTAACTAATCTTTCATTGATTCCAAACAATCACTACGTTCTAAAAGCCATAAATCTGCAACTCTTATACAAGCTTGCGCCAGTTGAGAAATGTCATACATTAACCTCTGAGAACTTGATCGAATTGTTAGCATTCCTCTATACATTTCTGTTCCATGTGTTTGACAAATATCTTCAATTAAAAGATTCTGTTTTTCACTTCTTTTTTGTGATGTTGATTGCATTCTCAACCATTGAGTGGTCTCCCCTAGATCTGTGAGAATAATTTCACCTGATTCCTGTACTTTATAAAACAGATCGATGATATCTCTATCAGGATACATAAAAGGCGTTTCGATTCGCACATAACCATGAGCGGCTACTGTACAAGTGAATAAGCTACCAATATTTTTTGTGATGTCTTGATATATATTTGTCATACAAGAAATGGATCTCCTTTTCCTAAAGGAGGATTTTGCATAACTCCATTATGACGAATAGACGCTTCTTTGCAAAATTGTCTCCATACTTCTATAGGATTTGTAACTGGAGCAGTAATGTCTGGAGGGCGATAGGCCCATTTATCTTGATATTCTTCTGTCCAACGATGCTTATGTATTCTGCCAACGCGGGTACGATCTGGATTTGGATGTTCCTTACCCATATCTAAACCATAGATTCTGCCAGCTTTAAGATGAATAATTGCGTAAGTTAGGGCAAGTTTTAGCGGATTATAAAATCCTTGAACAAAAACAGGATAATTTTGTGTTGATTGTAATCTAACTCGAAATTCGACTGAAGGTGAATGATCTTCGTCTTCCTGCCATTCAATATCTCCATCGATTATCTTGTTTGAATCTTCAATAAAATCTTTAAATTCGCTATCAGTTAGCATATTAATGGCTGAAATTTCAGTTTAGCCAAGTATAGGTCAAAATAAGAAATACTCGAAGCCAATCACCTCTGTTTAGCGATCGCGGATGGGCAGAGTATGGCGATCGCGGATTTAGATTTTTTCCAGATTACTATCTTTTTATTTCAAGACTGAGATTTTCCCACTCTATGACGCTCCCAAGCGTTCCGCTATGATAAAATGACTTGGTTTTCAACCCTTTTGTGATCTAAAAATTAATTATGCCAAAATATGTTTTGTGGGGAAGTTATTGCGAAGATGTCGTTGAAAAACGCGCCCCCTATCGCCAAGCCCACCTAGACGGATTAGCCATTCAAAAAGCCAAGGGAATTTTATTGACCATCGGCCCGACCCAGGATTTAACCCAAGTATTTGGCATCTACGAAGCTGATGACGAAAATACCGTCCGCCAATTGATCGAAACTGATCCCTATTGGCAAAACGGTATCTGGACAGAGTATGAAGTAAAAGAATGGATTCAGGCGATCGCCTAAGATCTACTGGTCATGATCAGCGATGAATTGAAAAAGCTCGTTGATGACAGCCATGCTTTCTTCGTATAAAACATCCCTTCCCCAACGTTGTAATTGACGACCGAGGAGTTGTTCCGTCTTTTGATCGGCGAGGGAAGTCACCTGTTGGATGCGATAGGATTGCGCACTGCCTCCTGCTTCCATCCGCATACAGCCCATTGTGCTAGAGCAGAGGACTAAGCCGCAATTTGCATCAGGAGTCGTTGATCCGAGCTTGATACTCACCAAATCTCCCAAAACTTCACCGAAATCCGCTAGGGGCAACCCTGCTAACTCAGCTTCAATGGGACGTTGCTCGGCGGATAAAAAGCTGACTCGACGAATATCGTAATCCCCTGGTTCATGGCAATAACCGACGGGCCGCCATTTCAGACGACTCGCGACCCAACCTAAATACATTAAGGCTTGGGAGTGATTACCTTTTTCGTAATCCAGTACAATCTGATCGATTTCTCGGACGGCCGCACGACGCTCTGGTAGATCAAAGTTTTCAGCGGTGAGTTCTTGCCAAGGGGCCAGACGACTCCAGTTTAAATCTGCGATCGCCAATCCCTTTTGCATAACTGAACCAATTTGGGCAAGGTCGATTTCAGGATCACTAAAGGTACTGGAATCCACAATAATGGTATTCGCCTGAGACGCTAAGCGTTGAAACAGTCCGTAGTCGATTTCAGGGCTGGCTTTCCACCAAATAAATTTTGGCAATTCAGGGATCATCAATTCCGCAATGATTCCCCCTACCCGTTCCAAGGCACTAGCAGTTCCTCGCAGGGTGATGTATTCACAGCAAATGAGGGAATTTTGGTTACGTTTTTGAATGGGACAGTAGGCCGAAACTTGGGCCTGAACGCCTTCATCTTCTTCTGTAGTGGGACAGAGAGTAATAATGCGACAGGGATTGGCAGACGCGATCGCATCAGCAATACCGCTTCCTTCGAGATCGGGGGAATAGGGCTTGGCCAAACGTTCAGCCGCACTCGTTAAAGTCCCCGCTTCCTTGGCTTGTTGAAATTTTTCCTTAATCAGTCGGACAAATTCAGGATTAGATGTCCCTGTGACAGTCAAACCGTAGGCTTTTTGGGCAGATTTAATTGCCGCGATCGTGCGGGGGCCAGCCACACCATCAACGGGGCCTGTATAGAAACCCAGGGCAGCCATGAGAGCTTGAATCGCATCAGGTTCATAAACTAAAAAACTAAAGGTTGTGGCCCGTGCGGCGGCCATTCCCTCATCATTTTGGCTGTAGGTACTCCAAATTTGGGCTAATTCCGCTTCAATAGTCTCTATGGAAACATCTTTTGGGGCTTGGAGCGAAACGAGGGGTGGAGATTGGGTCGTACTCATGGGCTTTATCCTTTTTCAGAATGGATGGGGAAGTTTCATCTGCCTTTTATCTTAGTGCCTACAATCAAATTGCTCAGAATTTACCCTAAAAAAATTCTATCTGATAAGTTGTTGGTTGGGGTGTGACCTCTAGTTAAGAAAAAATGCTGTTTTTTTGAGCAATAGATTAAGTGCGATCGCAATTCCGATAAAAATCTTGAACCCATTTAAAATTGGTTTTATCAACCTAAAGTTTTATTCAGTCAAAATAATCAAACTAAATTCGCGAAGGAAAGGATCATGACTCGATCGCCGAATTAGTCGATAAAATTAAGACATCCCTTCTTGATGTAGGTTTCTATGAGCGCAAAATCTGCCCGTCCCTATACGATTCTTTCGATTGGGGCAGCGATCGCGACTATTGGTTTAAAAACTGGAGCCTACCTACTCACAGGTTCCGTCGGCTTATTGTCCGATGCAATGGAATCGGGGGTTAACCTCTTGGCGGCCTGTGTTGCGTTTTGGGCTTTGTCGGTGGCGGCCAAACCTGCGGACGAGGAGCATCCCTTCTGCCATTCCAAAGCCGAATATTTTTCCAGTGGACTAGAAAGTGCGTTTATTTTGATTGCGGCGGGCAGTATCGCGATCGCGGCTTGGGGCAGATTATTTGATCCCCAACCCCTGGAAAAAATTGAATTGGGTTTAATCTTGGTCTTGGTGGCAACGGTACTCAATGGCGTGGTTGCTTGGATTTTGCTCAAGGCAGGGCGGCGATTGCGATCGATTACCTTAAGGGCGGATGCTCATCATCTTTTTACGGATGTTTGGACTTCGGTGGGGGTTATCATCGGCATTATTTTGGTGAAATTTACGGGTTGGCTAATCCTCGACCCGATTATTGCCCTACTGGTAGCGGCGAATATTATTTGGACGGGGGTAAATCTTTTTCGAGAGACGGTTTCAGGTTTAATGGATCAGGCGATTCCCAAGGCTGATTTGGCTATGATTACCAATCTATTTGAATCCTATGAAGCCCAGAAAATTCGCTTTCATTCTCTCAAAACTCGTATTTCAGGGACACAACGTTTTATTTCCTTTCATGTTTTAGTGCCAGGCCAATGGACAGTAACCCAGGGTCATGATGTCTGTGAAAATCTCGAACAGGCGATCGCCCAATCCTTACCTGGAGCGCGCGTCAGCACCCACCTAGAACCCTTGGAAGATCCCCGTTCCTGGAACCATGATTCCGATGTTACCTAAAAAAAAGGATTTGTAAGAAGGCGGCACCCAGATTTGAACTGGGGGTGAAGGTTTTGCAGACCCTTGCCTTACCACTTGGCTATGCCGCCCAAACGATAGCCTAATCATTATAGCAGGCCAAGTCGGTTCTTTTGCAAGCTTTTGGCGATCGCTTGTTAGGAAAAAATATCTCAATTCAAGGGCGAACGCAATTCGCCCCTACAGTTTTTTTTTAATGGATCGTAGGGGCGCAAGGCTTGCGCCCAAAAGTAGCT
Organism: Merismopediaceae cyanobacterium; assembly: GCA_040382535.1. GTDB lineage: Bacteria > Cyanobacteriota > Cyanobacteriia > Cyanobacteriales > Microcystaceae > Snowella. The sequence goes on along the minus strand of JBEIFD010000017.1, from coordinate 10,737 downwards.
CGTAGGGAAATAATCTATTATGTCCTTTTTATGCAGACAATAAAATCAATTGACGACGTTGTAAGGATCGAACCGTTTCTAAATCCAGACTGACATTTTCCAGAATAGTCGCTAAATTTTGCTGACTTTCGCTATTGACATCACAGGCTTGAATAAACTGAAACTCTTCCTCAGTTAGCTCAATCGGTAAATAATCGTAGTTAAATAAATCCTTACTAGGCCAACCCGTCATACAGGGGTGACGTTCAGGAATCGCGGAGAGTAAGTCTTGATCCTTTGACCAATCAGTTTTTAATAAGGGCGGTTTACCCAGAAAAAATTCGTAATGGGTGATTTCAGGATCGAGTAGTTCAATTAATCGGTAGCGATCGCGTTCACTCAGATTTTTTGCCCGTTCAATCAGATCAGGAGCCTTTTCTAATAAGCGTTCTAGTTGCCAATAGGACGGATTAGAAAAGCCAATAAATTCTAAACCCGAAGCATCAATTAGTTCAAATAAAGTATGAATATTGTAGTCAGTTTCTTGGGGATGGACATACATATCGGCGAAGGATTCATCCCGATGATTTTCTAATGACCAGCGTTCTTTCTCCCGTTTAACAATACGATTGTGGTCAGGTAACGCCCCAAAAATTTGTCGTCCTACCGCCACACCATCGCGATAATCTCCTTTTTTTTCTCCTTGCAATAACGCGATCGCCTGTTGCATCAATTGAATTTCCCAACGTCCCAATTCTGCATAGACAAATATATGAAAAAATCCCCCAGGAGCTAACTTATTGGCTAGGGCTTGAATACCTTTAATAGGATCGGGTAAATGGTGCAATACGCCGACGGAATTAATATAGTCAAATTGTCCCGCCAGTTGATCCGCATTTTCTAAATTAAGATGCTGAAAAGTCACCCGATTTCTGATTACGCCCGATCGTTGACAACGGGTTTGAGCCACTTCCAGAGCTTTTTCACTTAAGTCGATCGCCACAATTTCTGCCTGGGGATTGAGGTGAATCAAATATTCTGTTCCCACTCCTGTCCCACAACCTGCATCTAGAATGCGAATATCTTCTTTCTTTGGCTTTTGTCCCGTACAAAAATTGTGGGCCGCTACCCAATTCCATCGCCAATTATAGCCAGGAGGCGGTTCATCCAAAAGCGGTTCGGGAGGAAAAGGATAGGTATTATAAAGTTTTTGAACTGCTGAAGATTTTAAGGAATCGGTTGTCATAAATACCATTAATATGTAGGGTTAATTGGAATTTTTAAAATTAATGAAGGATCAATGGTTTCCTCGATCACGATTGTAAGGCTCGGCGACCGAAATAAGTTCCTCTTCTCTGGTTTCAGAGGGCAGTTCTACTAGATTGCGTTTGGAAAAACCCCAGGTAAATAGACCCGCGATCGCGAGAATCATGGCCCATTCGGGCGGAACTAAATCGGGATTAATCACCCGCAGGAGTAACCTTAATCCGACTAAACCGACGGTGACAAAGCCCGCATCCTCTAGGTGGGTAAATTCGGTGAGCCAAGTAATAAAAAGCTCGGCTAAAAAGCGTAGGGTAATCACTCCGATCGCACCGCCAATCAAAATTAACCAGAGATCATCGGCAATGGCGATCGCGGTTGTCACACTATCGAGGGAAAAGGCCAAGTCGGTGACAGCAATCATGGGAATGGCTTGCCAAAAAGACTTAAATTCGAGGGTATGGTGTTTATGATCCTGCTCATCATCGGATCGAAAATAGTTAAACACTAACCAAAGTAAATAAAGCGCGCCCGCTAATTCAAATTGCCAATAGTTCATGATCCAGGTAGCGGTTAAAATTAAGCCCACTCGGAACAAATAGGCTAAAACCAGCCCAAAATTGAGGGCTTTTTGCTGTAATTTTCGTTCTCCGAGTCCCTGGGCGATCGCGGCCAAGGCAATGGCATTATCCGCCGACAGTACTGCTTCTAAAATAATCAGAATGACTAATACTAAGGGCGTTTTCAGGCTGAGGGCAAGGGATGAATCGAGAATCTGGTCAAGCATTGAGAAAAGGAGCGCGGGTGCAAATGACGGAGTACGGAGCAACAAAACTTTATATCTTGGCACTCTCTTTATTATCATAGGAATGGTGGTCAACCTGCCAGGAATCCTGGTTCGGTCTCTACCCCTTTTTTGAAAATTTGATTGAATTTATGTTTCAACCTAAAACTGTCGTTTTGCTATCGGGAGGACTCGATTCCGCCACCGTCGCCGCGATCGCCAAAACCGATGGTTATGAGGTCATTGCCCTGTCTTTCCGCTATGGACAACGCCACGAACGAGAATTAACCGCCGCCAGTCGGATTGCCGAAATTTTGGAGATTTCTCAGCATCACATTGTAGATATTAATTTGGGTAGCTGGGGCGGCTCTTCCCTGACTGATCGCACGATGGATCTGCCTACCGATGGCATTGATCCCGATATTATTCCTTCTACCTACGTTCCAGGCAGAAATACCGTTTTTATTGCGATCGCCCTTTCCCTTGCCGAAACCCAAAAAGCCTCATCGATTTATTTAGGCATTAACGCCGTTGATTATTCGGGTTATCCCGATTGTCGTCCCGCATATCTCGAAGCTTACCAAAATTTAATCGCTTTATCTTCCAAGGTCGGCATAGAAGGTAATTCCATCCAATTAATCGCTCCTCTTGTTAGAAATAGCAAAATTGATATTGTTAAACAGGCGATTGCGTTAGGCGTTCCTATTAATGAAACCTGGTCTTGTTATCAAGGAGACATCGAACCCTGTGGAGTCTGTGATTCCTGTCGCTTACGCGATGAAGCCCTAATCGCCGCAGGTTATCCCGAACTTGCTACACCAGTGGGTAGAGAACTCCATAACTTGCCCTGACCGCTCAACAATTTAGTGATATTCTAAAAATTAGATTTTTGTAGATTTAATAAACGAAACATTATGTCCCACGCCACCGATATCAGAACTTTGGCTCGTTGGATGACAGCCGATTTTAGTAATCAAGCCCAAGCCTTTGAAAATCCGCCTTTTTATGCCCACATTCGCGTCTGTATTCGTCCCTTACCCCTGGCTCGTTTTCCTGAACCGACTTTATTTTTAGAACAAGCCTATGATTTTGCTTTAAATCAGCCCTATCGTTTGCGGGCATTGCAATTAAAAATTGTGGACGATCATATTGAATTAGAAAATTATAAAATCAAAAATGCGGAAGCCTTTTATGGCGCATCCCGAAACCTAGAAATGTTAAATAAATTAACGGTAGATGAATTAGAAAAAATGAACGGTTGTGACATGGTTGTTACCTGGACAGGCAATAGTTTCAAGGGGGAAGTTAAGCCAGGAAAAAACTGTATTATCGTCCGCGATGGCAAAGAAACCTATCTCGATAATAGCTTTGAAATTGATGAACACAAATTAATGAGTTTAGACCGAGGCTATGATCCCCAAACCGATGAACTCGCCTGGGGTTCAATTGCGGGGCCTTTCCATTTTTTGCGTTGGTCAAACTTTTCCCATGAAGTAGAGTTTCATTAATCACTCATCCAGATCAGCTAAACCCGTCAAAATAACCGCAGGGCGATCGGGAAATTCGGCCCTCAATTCCAATTTTCCGCCCATTGCTTCCACATAACCACGTAGGGTTGAAAGTAACAAATCCGTGCGTTTTTCGAGTTTAGAAATACTATCTTGACGTATTCCTAACGATTTGGCCATTTGTTCCTGGGTTAGTCGTCGCGCTTTGCGTAGATCTTGCAAAGTCATATATTCAGCCAGTAACTCTTGAGTAAGCTGTTCAATTGCCTCTTGTTCTTCAATTGGTAATTTTGCAACAACGTCCTCAAAAGGAACGGCCATGCTATTTTTTGTTAGCAACATAGTTGAAATTAAATCATTTAAGATGATTTCCTCTTTTTTTGACAATCCTCCCCTTTTTTAGAGGAGGAAAGTTAATTTATTGATTTTTAGCCTTTGAGATAAGCTTCAAACCGTTGATCCGCTTCTTTAATCAGTTTTTTATAAAATTTAGTTTCCGAAGAAACACCTGCTTTGTTTCCAGCAACCAATAAAACAGCACATTGAGAAGGGTCAAAAACAAACGCGACTCGCCAAACTCCATCATTAGCGTTAAATCGAATCTCTTTCATGTTGTCAAAACGAGAACCTTTGAGAGTGTCGATATAGGGTCTGCCTAATGTTGGGCCAAACTGTTTGAGGAGATTGACACGAGCAACCAGTCCTTGTCTAACTAAAGGCGGAAGTTCGTTAAATTCTTGCTCAAACGCCTTATGGAATAAGATTTTCCAAAATTTCTGCACGGTAATTTACCTTGATTTAATTTTGACGATTGAATGTTCATGATTTTGATTAAGCAAAAAAAAGTAGGATTAAGCAAAAAAAAGTAGGATTAAGTAAAAAAAAGTAGGATTAAGTAAAAAAAAGTAGGATTAAGCAAAAAAAAGTAGGATTAAGCAAAAAAAAGTAGGATTAAGCAAAAAAAGTAGGATTAAGCAAAAACAAGTAGGATTAGGCAAAAACAAGTAGGATTAAGCAAAAAAAGTAATGTTTAGGGAATAGACATGGCATTAAATCCATATGACTCTGAGTCCATGTTAAATATCTTTCGGGAAAATGTCAACTTTGTGATTGACCGCGATCGCAGAAAAGACCCCGAAGAATAACGATAAAGGATAAAATAGTCAAAAAGTCTTTCTGTAAACAGGGGAATTAATCTAGTGCTATCCTCACTCATCGCTGACTATCGCATCATCTTTGAACGCGACCCGGCTGCTCGTAATGGGTTTGAGGTGCTGTTTTGTTACCCTGGATTTCAGGCTCTGATGTTCCATCGGTTTTCTCATCAGTTGTATCGTCTCAATATACCGTTTATTCCCCGTTTTCTTTCCCATATTGCCCGTTTTTTGACAGGGGTTGAAATTCATCCAGGTGCCAATATTGGCCACAGTGTCTTCATTGATCACGGCATGGGAGTGGTAATCGGCGAGACTGCCATCATTGGCGATTATGCTCTAATTTATCAAGGTGTCACCCTCGGCGGAACAGGAAAAGAACATGGTAAACGTCATCCTACCCTGGGGGAAAATGTGGTCATTGGGGCAGGAGCAAAGGTTTTAGGCAATATTTCCCTGGGCAATAATGTGCGAGTGGGAGCGGGTTCAGTGGTTTTACGGGATGTGCCGTCGGATTGTACGGTGGTGGGAGTACCAGGGAGAATGGTTCATCGTTCTGGTGTGAAAATTAATCCTTTGGAACATGGCAATTTACCTGATTCCGAAGCAACCGTGATTCGTTTATTGGTCGATCGCATTGAAGCCCTAGAGAGCCAAATTGAAGAACTGAAGGAGTCTCGTTATCGGGATTTGGATGCCGTTTCAGAGGCTTTGTATCATTCCCTCAATCGTTCCTGCTCTGAAAGCCTGGTGGCGACAACCAGCAATACCTGTCGTTTAGGCGATCGGGAAATTGAAGAATTTCTCGGTGGGACATCGTAGATCAAACAATAGATTTTACGACCAATCTGCTCATGACAGTTATAGATCAGCATTTTACTGTAGTATTAATTAGGAGCAAGAAGCTATATTTCTTCTTATGAGAAAATGCTTGATCATGTCAGACATTAAGAATTTTAGTTCAAGGATTACTGCGACCTCAAATGGATAAAGAAATATTAAAAGAAGCTCTTCAAATTGATTATCGATTACGATCTACTTTTTTTTACAGAAAATTATATGAATTAGGCTTTAATAGCTTCTTAGCTGAAATTAACAAATTAATAGAATTATCCGATAACTTTAGTTGGGAAGCGAGAGCCAATTGGGAAATTTCTGAAATAGCTTGGAGTATTTTGGAACAAAGTAATATTCCTAAAATTGCCGTATTCGCTCATCCGAGAGTACTTCAAGAGCAACCTAAACTTTCTGCTTATTATCGAAGCGTTGCAGTTCTTCCACAGAAAGCTGCTAAAAAATTAGCCTTTTCAAGTGTTGATTCTGTAGAAGGGGGAAAGGGCAAACTCTCTCAAGATAAAGCCTTACTCCTTTGTCAAATTTACAATTCTTATTCCAGTCTCATTATTGAAAGTACTAATGAGTATAGCCACACTGATATACAAGCATTAATGTATGCGTCGGCTGGCGCACAAATCAATGGATCTTGGTTAAATAAAATTGGAGAAGAAGCAGAATTATTGACAAGACGAATTCTTCTCCGACCTCTACTTGAAAAAAAGCAGATTGTTGCCGCAATTTTAAAAGATGGTTCTTCAAGATTAGATACTGAATATTTAGAAGATTTACTTGATAAAGTCAATTTACTATCAGGAGTACGTCTAAATAATCAAACGAGTATCCTTTTTTCTAGCGAACCAGATATATCATTGTTAAATTTTTCTGGCGAATTAGTAGCGATCATTGAAGTAAAAGGTGGAAAAGACATAGCTGGAGCTTTAGAGAGATATGGAGCAGCCAAAAAGAGTTTTGAAGAAGCCAGAAGAATCAACTCTAAGGTCATTACAATATTTCTTGCTAGTTGCATAACGGATGAAGTGTATCGAAGACTTAGCAATGATGAAGTTGTTAATCATACTTATGATTTAACCCAAATTGTGACTACTGAACAAACAAGACATGATTTTGCTTCTAATGTACTAAAGTTGATAGAAATAAATATAGCGATCGCGGATGAAATTCAGTACACGGATTCTAGTTTAATTAAAAAAAACGTAGAACAACTAAATCTTCCCATTGAAACTTACACTAAACCTAGCTCAGAGATTAAAATCCTTAGCTTTTCAAATAAGCAGATTTGTGATGATTCGGCTAGAAAACTTTTAGAAACTAGATACAGTAATATTTTAGAAGAAACTACGGATTTTAATCGAAAGTTAGTCAGTTATCAGGGAAATAAAGCAGAAATTGCCCATAATTGGATTCGATACAAAGAAGGATTTTCATTTAAATTAGTTGAACTTTTAATAGAAAAATTTGGAATCAAGCCAGGTGACACGATATTGGAGCCATTCTGTGGCTCTGGTACAACCTTGCTTGTATGTAAAATGTTAGGAATTAATGCCTTGGGATTTGAAATTCTTCCTATCTGTCATTTAATATGGGAAGCTAAGTCTCATATTGAAAGCTATCATATTGAAGAATTAGTAGATATTTTTGAACGATTAAGTGAAGTAGAATCCAGCAAAACAGAATTTATTTTTCCCCATATCACTATTACCAAAGATGCCTTTTCTCAAGATGTAGAAAGTGATTTGATGTTTTTTTCAAATTGGATTAATACTCAGCAAGTTTCTAAGGAAACAAAAGTCTTGTACCAACTATTAATTGTTAGTATTTTAGAAGAAGTTAGTTACACTAGAAAAGATGGCCAATACCTGAGATGGGATTACCGTTCTGAAAAAATTAGACGAAAAAATCAATCAAGAATTTCTAAAGATAAAATACCTCTTAAGCCGTTTAATAAGGGTGAAATTCCAACGGTAAAAGAAGCGTTATTGCGTACTTTTAGAAAAGTATTATTGGATATAAAATCACTTCAATTTGGTTTAGAAAAACAAGGTTTTCAGGATGTAATAAATGATAGTATTTTAGAAAATTTGCCAAGATATGAAAGCAATCAATTTTCTGGTGTAATTACCTCCCCACCCTATTGTAATCGCTATGATTATACAAGAACCTATGCGTTGGAAATTGCCTACTTAGGTGCAGATGAATTAGAAATTCGTAAATTACGACAAAGTCAACTATGTTGTACTGTTGAAAATCGCTCGAAATTAAGTAAGCTTGAGAAAATTTATAGAGATATAGATCGATTTGATGATTTTCAAAAAAATTGTAAAATTATTACTGAAAATACTACATTTCAAGAAATAAACTCTGCTTTAAAAATAAGACAAAAACGTGGAGAAATTAATAATCCAGGGATATTAACGATGGTAGAAGGCTATTTTTATGACTTGGTTTTTCTGTTGGCTGAGATGTTCAGGACTTGTAAAAAATCTGCTTATGTTGCTTTTGTCAATGATAACGTAAGATATGGTGGAGAAATTATTCCTGTCGATACGCTCTGTACTGAAATCGCAGAAACTCTTGGTTTTATTCCAGAAAAGATATATATCCTACCTCAACGGAAGGGCAATAGTAGCCAACAAATGGGACGTTTTGGAAAAGAATCGTTACGCAAAAGTATTATGATTTGGAGAAAACCTTAACAAAATTAAAATCGCTGATGTACTAAAAAAGCATTATTTGATGGTTATTGGATGATTTATTTAGAAATCTATAAAATACGTTTTAATGAACTTAAATATTCAATAATCGATAACGCAGACTTAATAACTTCAGCCACAATGCAGGATAACGTTTTTCTAACCAGGGCTGGGATTTAGTTAACCATTGGCCATACCAAGGACGTAGGAATAGTTTTTGCAAAGAATCGACCGTAAATTCTAGATAAACGCCCAACCAGCGCAATAAATCTAGGGTTCCCGCCATTTCCCAAATCCAGAGTAAGAGGGCAGGATTTTTACGGGCGGCTTTTAAGGCCAGTCGGCTAAACATGGGCCAGGTGGTTTTATCTTTAATGAAGGTTTCGGCGACATCGGGGGGAGAATCGGCTAATAGTCCAAAAAAAGTATTGAGCATGGCATTGACTCTTTCAGGCGGTAAGATTTTGCCCGTTGGAACCATCATTCCCTTAGAAAAAAGCCAAGTAACGGCAATATTACTCTGATAGGCGCGACTTTGGTTTAGATTTTCCCCTTTTAATAAATCATGTTTTAAGGCCGTATCCAATAAATCGGTTAAACGACCTAAATTTCTGACTAAAGACCCAAATCCTGTAAACACTAAGGGAGATTGCAAGGATGCGGCATCCCCGATCGCGAGGAGTCGGTCAAAGGCCACACGGCGATCGCTTTGATTGGTACTAAAGTGGCCTGGAATATAGCCAAAAGTTGGTTTTTTCCAAGTTAATTTTTCTAGATCACAACGCCGATATTCAGGCAAGATCGAGAGAAAATCCTCATACATTTCGAGTAATGAGCCAGGATTTTCGGGATTAACTTGATGGTAATGAAACAGATAAAACGTCAATTCATCCCCCGCACCAGGAAATAATTCCCAAATTAACTGTCTTCCCCGCGAAATATCTCCATGAGAATTCAGCACATCGCCGTATTTTTTATCCCAAATATCCTCTCCCATTCCCTCAATGACGGCTCCCACCGTTGGACAGACACTATCAAAGGTATTCGATCCATTTAATTGCCAGGCGATCGGTGAAGCGGTTCCCATCGCATCTATTAACAATCTTCCTTGAGCTTTTTTTGCCGTTTGGCTGGGTAAATGAATAACTTGAAGCGTTATTTTTTGAGAATCTAAATCGGCTCGAATAAATTCTGTTTCATCCCAAATTTCTCCGCCTGCTTGTCGTAATTTTTCGCCACAAAGTTGTAATAATTTTGCCGAATCTAGGGCAATATTTAAGACCGTTGGGGTGTGCAAAACTGCCGCTTTTAAATGAGGGGGATTATTCCCATCAAAAAATTTATTAAACCCATCTTGGTACTCCCTCGCAATCAAACTTTCAAATTCTTCGGGGGTAAATAATCCTAATTCAATCAAACGTTGAAATTCTGAGCGCGAAATATTCCATTCCCGATTCATCCGTCCAAAAGGTAATCTTTCTATCAATAAAACCCGATAACCCAGTTTGGCCATGACTGCCGCATGAACCGCCCCTAACGCCCCGCCGATATAAATCAGATCATACAATTCCCCCTCAATTTCCTTTGCTGATTCGGTTTCAAAAATGACTTGTTTGGGAGCCTGGGGATTGCGAACACTGTCACGCCATCGCTTTTCCCACCAGTAAACCCGTTGTAGATCGTATTCTCCTTGGGGCATTTTTTGGAAAAAGTGAACGGTTTGGGGATAATGGGGAGCGATCGCTTCAAAAATAGATTGGCCAGATAGGTCTATTTCAGGGGGTGCGGGGTAACTTATGGGGAATTTTGACCTAATTTCTATCATTAATTGCTTAATAAGGGCTGATTCTTGAGGAAACGCTTTTTCTCCCCAACGAAAAATCTTCAAATAAGTGGTGCGTTGAACTGACCAGATAAACAAAGAGAGTTCTGTTTTTTCGGTAATATTCGATGACTTAGTGAGTCTTAATCCTTCTGGTGTCGTAATTTTAGCACCAGTGATGGGAGCCCAGGTCTGCTGCAACCACGTCCGAACAGCATCGATATCAGGGGTCGGGACTTCGATATAGAGGATTTCACGCAGTTGAATCATGGTTGCTATACGGGAATTACGAAAAAGTTCTGTCACAATATTGTTAAAAATAGGTTAAACTTCCGTTACATAATGGCGTTGATTTAACCTGAAGAAACTATGATCCATTATCTAGGCTTCTGTCCCCCTTGAGTTCTGTTCTATGCACTATCCTATTCCTGTTAGCCCTGAAGAAATTTTGGCCCTCCGCGATCGCCCTGTAAATGAGGAGTTGATTGCGTTGGCGATCGCAGGAATAGTCAGACTCGCACGGTTGCGGGGTCAATCTCTGGATGATTTAACGGCGGAGGTATTAGAAGAAGATCCATTGTTGGATGTGGTGCAACGCAATTGGCTGAGTAAAATGGTAGCCCAGGCCTGGGGGTCTTTGCCGTAAATGTCTCAGATTATCGCGATCAAAATTGTCAGT